>JAGLFC010000002.1 GCA_023144715.1 Gammaproteobacteria bacterium
ATATTGGCAATATTTAAAGAGTTCATCATCTTGTTTTCAGAGATATTATTTAAAATTTCTTTGGCAAAAAGATAGTCATTATTTTTAAAGGCTGTTTTTATTTTACTTAACCAAGTCTCAAAATACTGTCGGTGATCAAGTGCATTGGCGATTGCCTGATCGATCATTTGGGCAGTGACTTTGGGGTCTTTTCTATGCAGTTTTTTAATTTCTTGGCTGATTAATTGAATATAAAAAGGAATAAGCCATTCAATTTTATTTAGTAGGTACATTATTTCATTATGGGTGATGGTGATATTATTCTTGCTACAAAGTTGTTGTGTAAATTCTTGTGCTTCTGATAGAGATAGAGGAGAAATTTTTATGCTGTTTAAATCATTGATATGTTTTGATGCACCTATTGTTGCAACAACGCTTTCCAAGCCAATTGAACCTGCATAGATAAAGCTTACTTTTTGAGAAAATTTAATATCTTGTCTCAGTTCTCTATGTGCTTTTAATAGACTGATGGCATTTTTAGTGTCTTCATACTTAATAATATTTTCAATGGTTTGGGCAAACTCATCGATCATAATGATTAATTTTTTATCACTGTCTAAATCTTTTATCAGTCGTTTAAAGGCTTCTTTATAATCTAATAATTCACCATCCCCTAATTCAACACCCGTTGCAGAGATTTTTTTTATTTTTATAGTGGTTAATTTAGACCATAAATTTTTTTCTGAGGCTTTTAGACTATTGACAAACTCTGCTTCTAGCAATTTATGAAATAGTTTTTGCCAGAATTCATTTTGGCTATCGGCTGATTCGGTATCAATATAAATGGGAATATAATTTACCTTTGGTTCATCAAGGATTTTATACATAATAGAGGTTTTACCCACCCGTCTTGGTGCAGAGATAAGAATATGGCTACCGCTTTCTATAGCATCCCATATATCCTCTAATTCATCCGCTCTATCCCAAAAATCATTATTTCTGACTGCCTGACCTACAATAATACTCATGACCACTCCTTAACAAATTTTATTTTGTTATTATGTGTAACAAATTATTTTTTGTCAACAATATAGACAAATTTTATTTTGTTTAATAATTGGGGTCAGAGTAAAATGTTATAAATTATGTTACTAAATCTTTCAATAAAATCCTCAGTCTCTTATTTTTAAATTTTAAATTAACTTTGAAAAACGCTGTGTTTGTTCGTCAGGTTTGATATAACGATCAAAGACCATACAAATATTACGAATCAATAAACGACCTCGTGAAGTCACTTCGATAGACTGATCATTCATGGTAATTAAGCCATCATCAATCATGGTATCATAACGTTCTAATTCAGTGGCAAAATACTCTTTAAAATTAATATCAAAACGGCTTTCAACAAGACTGAAATCTAATCTAAAATGACAGATTAACTGCATGATCGCTTCACGGCGGATTAAATCATCATTATCAATTTCTACACCACGAAAAATAGCCAAGTCACCCTGATCAATTTTGCTAAAATAATCATCCATTGTACGAGCATTTTGTGCAAAGCTATTAGCAATGGTACCAATTGAAGTCACTCCTATACCGACTAAGTCACAATCAGCATGTGTCGCATAGCCCTGAAAATTTCGATACAATTGACCATTTTTTTGAGCAATGGTTAATTCGTCATCAGGTTTGGCAAAATGATCCATACCGATATAAACATAACCTGCTTGGGTTAATTTTTCCATACAATGTTTAAAAATTTCTAATTTAACCGATGCAATGGGTAAATCTTCTTCATTGATGCGACGCTGTGGCTTAAAGCGTTCAGGTAAATGTGCATAATTAAAAACGGATACTCGATCTGGACCAATTTCTATGAGTTCATCTAAGGTTTGATCAAAACTTTCGACTGTTTGTAATGGTAACCCATAAATTAAGTCAATACTGATGGATTTAAACTTTTCTTCTCGAGCTCCGGTGAGTGCTGCTAATGTTTCTTCACGGCTTTGAATACGGTTAACCGCTTTTTGTACCGCTGGATTAAAATCCTGAACACCCAAACTCATACGATTAAAGCCCAGTTCTCTTAATAATTTAATACTGTCACGACTGACTTCACGCGGATCAATTTCAATGGAATATTCACCTGAATCATCATCATGTAAATTAAAATGCTGGCGTGTTACCGTCATTAATTGACGCATTTCATCATGACTAATAAAGGTAGGAGTACCGCCACCCCAATGTAATTGATCCACTTTACGAGCAGGATCAAAGAGTTTTGCCTGCATTTCTATTTCTTTATAGACACGTTCTAAATAAGGGGTCGCCTTGGAGCGATCTTTAGTGACGACTTTATTACACCCACAATAAAAGCACACGGTATCACAAAAAGGGATATGAAAATAAAGGGAAAGTGCTTGCTGAGATTGGTTTGATTTTTCAGCAAATTTTTTATAGTCCTCAGAGGTATAATCCTCATTAAATTGTACTGCGGTTGGGTAAGAGGTATAACGGGGACCTGCTTTGTCATATCGTTTAATAAGCTGTGAATCAAACTCAACTATTGCCATAATTTTTTATCCTAATAAGGGTTGTGTGGTTACGAAATATCATTATTTTTTTGAAATAAAATATCCCAAACATCATGTCCTAAACGTTCGCCACGGCGTTCAAATTTGGTTTTTGGGCGATAATCGGGACGAGGGATGTAGTCGTCATTCGGGTTCGCACAGTTAATAAAACCTGATGCGTATTGCATGGATTTTAGTATTTGTCGTGCATAATGCTCCCAATCGGTGGCAATATGAAAGTGTCCATTCATGACTAATTTTTGGCGGATTAATTGAATGAATTCATCTTTAACAATACGTCTTTTTTGGTGACGGGTTTTATGCCAAGGATCTGGAAAAAAAAGATAGACCGCACTGAGGCTATTATCTTTAATTTGCTTTTTTAAGACTTCAACTGCATCAAATTTCATGAGCTTAATATTCGTCAGTGAATGTTCATGAATATTAGCCAATAGGCGACCAACACCCGGTTTATGCACTTCAATGCCCAAATAATTATTTTCAGGATGATGTTTAGCAATTTCTAGTAGAGAATCGCCCATACCAAAACCTATTTCTAAAATCACCTGAGCAGGTCGGGAAAAGAGTTTATTAAAATCAATGAGTTGCTCATCGGCTTCAACACCATAAAGCACCCACAAATCTTGAAAGGCTTTTTCCTGACCGAGCGTCATACGTCCAGAGCGTATCACAAAGCTCTTAATGGTACGCAGATGTTCTACCTCTTTATTGCCCTGTATCACTAGAAAAACGTACCATCAATGGGTGAAGAAGCACTGGCATACGCTTTTTTGGGCATACGACCTGCTAAAAAGGCTTCACGACCGCCTTCAATGGCTTTTTTCATTGCGGATGCCATGAGTACAGGTTTTTTAGCGCCGGCAATCGCTGTATTCATGAGTACCGCATCACAGCCAATCTCCATAGCAATAGCGGCATCAGACGCTGTTCCAACCCCCGCATCGACTAAAATAGGCACTTTAGCATTTTCTTTAATCAGACGAATATTATGAGGATTACAGATTCCCAACCCCGAGCCAATTAAACCTGCTAAAGGCATGACAGCAACACAGCCCATCTCTTCTAATTGCTTGGCAATAATGGGATCATCACTGGTATAGACCATGACTTTAAAACCATCTTTAATTAATAGTTCGGCTGCTGTAATGGTATCGACCATATTAGGATAAAGTGTTTTTTCATCCCCCAGTACTTCTAATTTAACTAAATCATGTCCATCTAATAATTCTCTCGCCAGTTGGCAAGTTCTTACCGCATCTTTGGCAGTATAACAACCCGCAGTATTAGGTAAAATAGTGTACTTATCAGGTGATATGACATCCAATAAATTAGGTTCATCGGGATTTTGACCAATATTAGTACGACGAATGGCAACGGTGACAATTTCTGCACCACTGGCTTCAATGGCATCACGAGTTTCATCAAGATCTTTATATTTTCCTGTACCGACTAATAGGCGAGAATGGTATGCTTTACCAGCAATAATTAATGAGTCATCGTGCATGATTTTTCCTGATATTGTTAAACAGTTAGTTAAATTTATATTAAATTTGAGTTACATTAGGGATAAATATTAATTAAGGTTTATTATCCTAAAATTTATGATGAAACACTATAAAAAGTTTAACCACCACCAATGGCATGAACAATTTCGACGTGATCAGATTCATTAAAAAAATAGTCATTATGGCGACTTTTAGTGATAATCTGTTCATTGACTTCAACGGCTAAACGTTGTCCTTCAATATCCATTGATACTAATAAGTCTTGAATAGAATAAGAATCTTGAACGTATTTGTTTTTACCATTTACAAAAATTTCCACAAAAAGACCTCAATTATAAAACGTTGACTACTGCTGATCAGTGATTAATTATGTTATATAATAATTACATAAACTAACAGAGTATGGGAGATTGTCTCCATTTTCAAGGATTTTCTCTCTAAATAGTAAAAGGATTTTATTAACCATGACGATACAAAGACAAATGATTACACAAAAACAAGCCATTACACTGGATGGACTTTTTTATGAAAGAACCCAACAATCGGCTGATAAGATTGCTTATACACAATATAATAAACAGGAACGTTATTGGCAAGATACCACATGGAATGAAATGGCATTATTAGTAGGGCAATGGCAAAAAGCTCTATTGGATGAACATTTTCAAGTGGGTGATCGCATTGCTATTCTTATGCACAATAGCAAAGAATGGATTGCGGTTGATCAAGCAGCATTAGGAATAGGGCTTGTTGTAGTACCTCTTTATCTTGAAGATCGTCCTGATAATATTGCTTATATTTTAGAAGATGCAGCCGTTAAATTATTAGTGGTGCAAAATATGAGTCAATGGGGGCGTTTACGTGAGCAATGCACGGCCAATGAGATATTACAGCGGGTGGTGTTAGTCAATTCTCAGGTAGAACAGCTTGTGGATGAAAGCAAACAAGTGGTGGCAATGAATGATTGGTTACCTAAAGAAGCTCATATATTACCGAAACAACACAGAAGCAATGATTCAAAAGCATTAGCCACTATTGTGTATACTTCGGGTACAACAGGCAAACCTAAGGGCGTTATGCTCAGTCATGAAAATATATTATCCACCATTTATTTGTCTGCTTTGGGCTTAAAAATACAAGAAAAGGATGTCTTTTTATCATTTTTACCGATGTCGCATACCTTTGAGCGTAGTCTCGGATACTATATGACCGTTATGGTGGGTTGTCAGGTTGCTTTTGCACGTTCGATTCAACAACTCTCTGATGATTTAATGATTATAAAGCCCACGCTATTGATCTCAGTACCAAGAATTTATGAAAGTGTGTACGCTAAAATTGAAAAAGGTCTATTAAAAAGTTCTTTTATGTCACGTTTATTATTTAAACTGACCATACAAATAGGTTGGAATCGTTTTTTATATCAACAAAAGCGTTCTTCTTTTTGTCTATCTTGTCTTTTCTGGCCATTGCTCAAACCTCTTGTGGCTGATAAAGTGATGCAAAAATTTGGGGGTAATTTACGCCTTGCTGCTACAGGTGGTGCTGCCATTCCTTTTCCTGTGGCAAAAACATTTATTGGCCTAGGCTTAACCTTGATTCAAGGTTATGGACTGACAGAAACCAGTCCTGTTGCCACGTTTAATCATCTGGATAATAATGATCCTCATTCTATTGGACACCCTTTAGAGGGTATTGAGTTAAAAATTGGTGAGCATGAAGAATTATTAATAAAAAGTCCTGGTGTGATGATGGGCTATTGGAATAACCACGTGGCAACGGCTGAAGCAATTGATGCTGAGGGTTGGTTTCACAGCGGTGATCAAGCAAGAATTGATGAGCATACTGGACATGTTTATATTACAGGGCGTTTAAAAGATGTATTGGTGATGTCTAACGGTGAAAAAGTACCACCTACTGATATTGAAAATACCATTATCACGGATCCTCAATTTGAGCATGGTTTAATATTGGGTGAAGGGCAGGCGTATTTGGGTATGATTTTAGTGTTAAATTCTGAAGCATGGGTACATATTGCAGAACATAATAATGTCGATCCATTTGATAAAAAGAATTTACAAAACAAAGCAGTAAAAAATCAAATAGTACGTCATTTAAGAGTACTGTTACATGATTTTCCAGCGTATGCCAAAATTCGTAAAGTAATTTTAACACTTGATCCATGGACGGTGGAAAATGGTATTCTTACGCCAACCCTCAAAGTAAAACGTCCTAAAGTATTGGCATTATTTAAAGATGAAATAGATGAAATTTATCATTCATAGGGACTTCAAACACAAGGTACACATCAATGAAAAAATTACTTAAAGTGATCGCTTGGCTATTGAGCTCTGTTGTTCTTATTGTGCTTTTATTAGTCTTATTAATCCCTATTTTAGTTGATCCTAATGATTATAAAGATAAAATTAGTGACTATGTTGAACAAAAAACAGGGCGTACTTTAACCATAGAAGGTGATATTGATCTCGCTCTATCCTTACCTTTATCGCTTTCTTTAGAATTAGGACACGTTGAACTCAGTAATACTAAAGGGTTTAAAGATAAATATATTGCTCGCATACAACATGCTTCATTACACGTGGCTCTTATGCCCTTATTAACTGAGAAGCGTTTGGATATTGGAGAAGTACGATTAAGCGATCTGGAATTAAATCTGGTTAAAAATAAACAAGGGCGAGAAAATTGGGGAAGTCTTTCAGACGATAAGAAAACAAACTCTGATCAACTGAACGCTTATGAAGAAATCAAACCTGATACTTCATCAAATACTGTCATTATTCCTGCTTTGAGGCTGGCAGGTCTCAATATTAAGGATGCCACCATTAATTGGACGGATGAACAATCAGGGCATCATCTTAGTTTGTCAAAAAGTAATGTCACCATCAGTGAACTGGTTGAAAATAGACCCTTTGAGCTGACTTTTAATACTCATATTAAAAGCAATACAGAACAGGTAGAAGGGGAGTTAAGTATCACCAGTTCCTCTATAATTTCACTTAAAGAGCAAATGTTTCAATTCTCTAAAACACAAGTTTCACTCAATCTCACAGGTGATAAGTTACCCAGTGGTACCAATAAAACACTCTTTTTAGGCGATATTCATTTTAATGGTCAAGCACAAAAATTAGAGATTAATAATATACAACTTACTTCGTATGATATTTTATTTAAGGGTGATATTTATGCCGAACAATTGGACAGTGATCCCACTTTTAAGGGGCAAATAGCCATTGACTCTTTTTCACCTAGAGAGCTTGCCAAGACTCTAGGAAATCACGTGCCTAAGATGCAAGATGCACAGGCATTAAGTACAGCAGATGCACAATTTAATTTTAATGGTGATAAAAATTCTGTGACTTTTAATGCTTTAAACGCTCATTTAGATGATACGTCACTCAACGGTATATTTTCTATTAAAAATTTTAAACAACCCTTTTATCAGTTTGATTTAAGTTTAAATGAATTAAATTTGGATAATTATGCAGCTCATGATGCTGATACTGAAACAGTAGAAGCAGCTATTGCCAATCCCATAGAAAAACAAGCCTCTGTTGAGCCAAAAAAGCAGTCTCCAAAAATAGTGGATGATCAGAAAAGTACTTTATTACCTATTTTTCCAATAGACACATTACGTCAACTCAATATGAGTGGGCAATTAGTGATTGCTCAATTGACTACAGGTAATATCACTATGAGTAATGTGACTCTGGTATTAAGAGGTAATAATGGCTTAGTGCAAATTGCACCGCTTAAAGCCAATCTTTATGGCGGACATATTAACCTTAACGCAGATATTGATGTACGCAACGAAATTCCTCAATTAACTATTACTAACGAATTAAAAAATGTACAAATAGGCGATTTACTCTTAGCCACAAAAGGCAATAAATCCTTTACAGGAGCAGGCAATATTTTTGCTAAGATTAGCACCCAAGGCAATGATCAAGAACAATTAATTCAACACGCTAATGGTCATGCCAATATTTTTATTACCGATGGTCACATCAAAGCTTTGGATATATTAAGTACATTAAGACAGGCACAAGCACTTTATAATGGTACGCCTGCACCGAGTGATGAAGAAAATAAAAATACTCAATTTTCTGAATTAAAAGGCACGGTAAATATAAAAAATGGGGTACTGTCTAATAATGATCTTGAGAGTATTTCACCTATAATGCAAGTGACAGGTAAAGGAACGGTTGACTTTCCTAAGGAATATATTGATTATACTTTATCTGTTCAATTATTAAATAGTCTAAAAATTGATAGTAAAACAAAAAGTTCTGATTTAACCAGCAAAAAAATTCCGTATACTATCAAAGGCAATTTTTCTGATATTGCACAAAAGGTAGATATGAATAAAGTGTTTAAAAAAGAAGTCAAAAAGAAAATTGCCGATAAAATTAATGAAAAGCTAGAAGAAAAGTTTGGTGATAAATTTAAAAACTTTCTTAAATTTTAGATGTCATTATTGAACAAGAGGGGTTTTTATTATAGCAGTATCATCCAATACATTTTTTGCTAAACAATTATTGCAATGGTTTGACATTCATGGTCGAAAAAACTTGCCGTGGCAAGACAATAAAACAGCCTATCGTGTCTGGGTCTCTGAAATTATGTTACAGCAGACTCAGGTTAAAACAGTCATTCCTTATTATCTTAGATTTATGGCTCACTATTGTGATATTAAGCGTTTAGCCAATGCTGAACAAGATGAAGTCTTACACTTATGGACAGGTTTAGGCTACTATGCTCGTGCTAGAAATTTGCATAAAACAGCTAAAATAATACAAGATGACCATGCAGGACACTTTCCTGAATCAAGCATTGAATTACAGCAATTACCGGGGATTGGTCGCTCCACAGCAGGGGCAATTTTATCTTTTGCCTATGACCAACATGAGCCTATTTTGGATGGTAATGTAAAACGTATTCTTTGTCGATATTATCAAGTAGAAGGATGGAGTGGACAGGGTAAAGTACAAAAAGAACTTTGGATACTTATTAATGCCATTACACCCCAAAAACGTTGTGCTGATTTTAATCAAGCTCTTATGGATCTAGGGTCAAGTCTTTGTAGTAGAAGCAAACCACAGTGTGAACAGTGTCCACTTCAAAAGCATTGCAAAGCTTATTTAACACAGCAGACTGCTCACTATCCTCAGCCTAAGCCTAAAAAAGATAAGCCCATTAAAAC
>JAGLFC010000020.1 GCA_023144715.1 Gammaproteobacteria bacterium
ACTTACGACTTACAACTTCTTTTTCATGAAGTCAGATAAAATTGATAAATAGTTAACATTTTTGCCGCTAATTTCCTTGTTTTGCTGTTATCTGGGGTTTTTTTAAAAAAGACTATTGACAAAAACAGGGTATATCAGTATATTATTATTCAACTGATTACTGTTCACATGAAGTGACAGCAGTTATTTTATACCTCCATCCTCCTTTGGTGGTTTTTTAAAACGGCGTAACTCCCCCCCCCCTTGGTTACGCTTTTTTTTTCTTTAAAATTAAGAAAACACTTTTTAAATGTTAAAAATTCAGGTATAATCTCGTGCTCTTTGAATAGCAAGTGGATTTAAGCACTTCTTTTTCAATACACTTATTTTAAACTAAATACAGGCGCTGTAAAAATGAAGACATATAGTGCGAAACCAGAAACTGTCGAACGTGACTGGTATATCGTTGATGCTGAAAACAAAACCCTGGGTCGTCTGTCAACAGAAATTGCCAGACGTCTTCGTGGTAAACATAAACCAGAATATACCCCTCATGTAGATACAGGTGATTACATTGTTGTCATCAATGCTGAAAAAGTCTATGTCAGTGGTAATAAAAGAACCGATAAAATGTATCGCCACCATACAGGTTATGTGGGTAATCTAAAAAGTATCAGTTTTGATAAATTGATAGAGAAAGCCCCTGAGCGTGTAATTGAAACAGCAGTTAAAGGTATGTTGCCCAAAAATTCTTTAGGTCGTACTATGTACAAAAAAATGAAGGTTTATGCGGGTAGTGAACATCCTCATACAGCACAACAACCTAAGACTTTGGAAATATAAAAATTATGACAACTCAATATTATGCAACTGGTCGCCGTAAAAGTTCATCTGCTCGTGTTTATTTACGTCCAGGAAAAGGTGATATAACCATTAATGATCGTTCTATTGACGTATTTTTTGGTCGTGAAACATCCAGAATGGTGGTACGCCAACCTTTAGAGTTAACTGAAATGTCAGAAAAATTTGATATTTTAGTCAATGTTGATGGTGGTGGTATTACAGGTCAAGCAGGTGCAATTCGTCATGGCATTACTCGCGCACTGATCGAATATGATGAGACATTACGCAGTCCATTGCGTAAAGCAGGTTTTGTGACGCGTGATGCTCGCCAAGTCGAACGTAAGAAAATTGGTCTACATAAAGCACGTAAGCGTCCACAGTACTCTAAGCGTTAAAAAAATAGACAACATTATTATTTTTTATTGTTGATATTTGAAAAAAGCCCTACTGATTATTCAGCAGGGCTTTTTTATGTTTTAATATTAAGTATTTTACAAAGAATCAGAAATGGCTTGTAAGATAGCATTTAATGATGCCATGACAATATCCTTATTTTTTGCCACTCCCGAAAAATAATCAGCCTCAATATTTAAACGAACAAAAGCAATTGCGTATGCAGAATTATTTGCTTCAAGTGTTTGTTCATTATATTCTATAATCTCTATAGTCATATCAAACTGTTCTGCTAAAGCAGTGATAAAACAATCCAAAATACCGACCCCCTGAGCATTAAGTATTAATGGCTTATTCATATAAGACATCATAAATTCTGTTATAGTGGGTTTTTCTGTATGAATTTGAGTCGTATTATACTGGTTAATATGTATTATATTATTAGGCTTTAAATATTGTGCTGTAAATAAATCAATCAGTGTTTCAGAAGATATTTCAGTACTGTGTTGCTCAGTATATTGTTGCACTATTTGACTGAATTCAACTTGTAACCAACGAGGTATTTGAGTTGCTAATGCTTGTTCAATAATATAACTGATGCCTCCTTTACCTGATTGGCTATTAATACGAATGACTTCTTCGTAAGAACGACCTAAATCAGTCGGATCAATGGGTAAATAAGCAATATCCCATTGTGTTCCTGCCTGATAGCTTGCCAAACATTTTCGGATAGCATCTTGGTGACTGCCAGAAAAAGCGGTATAAACAAAATGACCAATATAAGGGTGGCGTGGATGTATGGGTATATCAATCAGTTGACTGACTTTATCACTTAATGATTGAATATTAGATAAATCAAGTTGTGGATCAATACCCTGACTATAACAATTCATTGCCATTGTGATAATATCCATATTACCTGTTCGTTCACCATTACCTAATAATGTGCCTTCCACTCGATCAGCCCCTGCTAATAAAGCCATTTCAGCTGCTGCTATCGCACTGCCACGATCATTGTGGGTATGAACACTGATAATAATATTTTTACGATGCTCAATATGATCAATAAACCATTCAATTTGATCGGCATAAATATTGGGTGTGGACACTTCTACTGTGGCAGGTAGATTTAATATGACAGGATTTTCTTCTGTAGGTTGCCATACAGTATTGACGGCATTACAAATGGTCACCGCATACTCTAATTCAGTGGCGGTAAAACTTTCGGGTGAATATTGAAAATGCCACTGAGTCTCTGATTGTATGTGGGCATATTGTTTGATTAATTTGGCAGCATGGACAGCCATTTGAGTAACAGCGGTTTTATCCATATTAAAGACCTTATTTCTCTGTACTTTTGACGTGGAATTATACAGATGAATAATGGCTTTTTTAACCCCTTTTAATGCTTCAAAAGAACGTTGAATAAAAGTGTCCCTAGCAGGGGTTAATATTGAAATCGTCACATCGTTAGGAATGTATTGTCCTTCAATCAACACTCGAACAAAATCAAAATCATCCTGAGAGGCGGATGGAAAGCCCACTTCAATTTCTTTAAAACCAATATCTAATAATATTATAAATAGGCTTAATTTTTGTTGCACGGATAGGGGATTCACCAGTGCTTGATTACCATCTCTTAAATCAACACTACACCAAGTGGGTGCTTGAATAATTTGTTGATTCGGCCATTTTCTTTGAGGCAAATGAAGGGTAGGGAAGGCTTGATATTTTTTATGATCATAAGTGTTGCGATAAGAATTCATTATGTCTTTACTCCTTTAATTACGCGACTAATTATCTTGTTAATGTGTTGATTAGTATAACTAAAATTGCTTGATATTAAATTGTTAAAGATAACGAATTATTATCTATTATTAATAATATATGCCAAACTATACAAATATATTGATATATTATGCTAATAAAATGAAATTAAGTAAAATTGATTTGACTATTCTTAATGAAATTCAACAGAATGCTAGAATCACTAATTTAGAATTATCCGATAAAGTGGGTCTGTCTCCATCACCTTGTTTGAGACGTGTAAGACAATTAGAAACAGCAGGTTTTATTGATGACTATGTGACAAGACTTAATCAACAAAAATTAGACCTAAAAATGATGGTACTTATCCAAATCAGTATGGATAAACATACCCCTGAGCGATTTGATCATTTTGAACAGCATGTAAAAGAGTATGTGGAGGTATTAGAATGTTATATGATTACAGGGCAAACAGCGGATTATCTATTAAAAGTCATTGTACCTGATATGGAATTTTATCAAAAATTTCTCTTAGGGCATTTAACGTGTATTGAAGGCGTGAGCGCAGTACAATCTAGCTTTATTATGCGTAAAGTGGTTGATCGTACTAGCCTGCCTTTAGGACATTTGAATTAGGAATCTAATTGCTGTATGCCATCTAAATACCAAGTCAGCTCAGAACTATTATTGGCACGAACAAAGTGCCATAATTCTCTTACTTGAGAGGCTCTGCCTTGTGTATTATTCTCATCTTCATCCAATAGTGCATCAAATAAAACAGAGGCTTCACTGTGACTGTCTTGTTCATTAAAATCAATTAATTCGGCATTTAATTGAATAATACGGGTATGACCACCATGAGAAGGATCTTGTGCAAATTGTTGACTAATTTCATTAAACACAGACTCAGTACTCAGCAGTTTTATTGCCTCTAAATTACCGTTATCCCAAGCTTCTTGCAATACTGTATAAGCAGAACGTGCCCCAGAAAGAAATTCTTCTTGATCAAACCAGTCAGGTAATATCATTTCATTGTCATGAGTTTGTTCATTATGATCCAATGAATTGGAAGAAGGATTGTTTGAAGCAGAGCCATCATTGCTATAATTCATACCAAAGTTTTCTGCAAATGTCGCATTTTTTTTCTGATGATCCATTGGTTGTGATGCACTAAAATCATTGGGTGTTGCTGGACTGGTTTGTCTTCGAGGACTGAGAGCTTTACGCTTCATAAACCAAAATATTGCGAAGGCAATACCACCGATCATAAGAAAATCAAAAAAGTTAATATTCTCAAATGCACCTCCAAAGAATAATGCACCGAGTAATCCACCTAATGCAAGACCACCTAACATTCCCATCAATCCACCCCGTTTTGAAAGCTGTTGTTGACGTTGTTGATTAGTGGCTGAGGCTTTTTGTTGTGAAGGTGATTTTTTTTGGGTGCTTTTTTTAAAAGGAGAACTATAAGATTTTTTACTACCAAAAGACGAGCCTCCTCCTAATCGTTTAGCTTCTGCACTACTGGCGATGATAAAGGTCATTAAAATAAAAGCAATAAAAGTATAAAATAAATGTTTATTCATTAATAAAGTCCTAGTTAGAAATATTATTGATTATTAGGGAAATATTAGTTTTTCTCTTTAGAAGAAACAATAGGAGGCTGTTCAATACGAGAAAATTGAGCAACTATTTTATCATTGAGTAATAATTGAGCATTCTTTTTATCTAAATTCATAAATAGGTAAATGTCTTCTTTACTCACATCATTGGCATTAACACATTGTAAACGCATAGATTTTTCGGTAGCAGCTGACCAAAAACAGCGATAAATGGCTTCTTTTTTACCTTGAGTATAAAAATCAGCCGTGCCTTCAAAAGTAATATTGATAGAGGAAATATTCAATGAATTACTGCCCTGAGTCTGCCAATAGCCTGTACCTGAATGCGGTGAACAAGCAGATAGTATCAATAAACTGAGTAAGATAAAGACAATAAATGGGTGGGGTAATTTTTTTATCATCAATGACATTAGGTGCTGTATCATATTTTTAAGATCCTAGTGGCTTCTGGTATGACTCATTATCGGGCTTATTATGGCAAGTATATAAAATGGGTACAAGGACTTTTAAGAGTCGTAATGAATTTTTCTTCTGAATATTTAATGACAAAACTTTTGTACGTCAGGTACAATGCACTTTGCTGTATTAAAAAATGACATTGGAAGCATCCTTATGAAAAGCCAAGCAACAAACCATTTATTTGAAACACCTTTTGGTGATTTTAATCTAAAACGAATTCCTGATAATGATAAAAATTTATTGGCTTGGAATTCAGCGGATCGATATCTACTCAAGCATTTATTTAGCTTGCAAGAAGCGGGTGATATTGACTTACACAAGGCAAAAATACTCATTTTAAATGATGCCTTTGGTGCTTTGACAGTGCCACTGTCTCAGTTTTCTTGTGACTCTTATGGTGATTCTTTTGTGAGTCAGGAAGCTATTAAAAAAAATAGTATTTATGGCACTGCCATGTTAGATAATATTAACTTTTTAAAAAGTACAGAAACATTAACAAGCCAGTATGATATTGTCTTATTTAAAGAAGTTAAAAATCAAGGATTTTTACAGGATGAAATGCTTAAAATTGCACAAAACATTACTCCTAATGCCTTGGTTATTGGTGCTTTTATGGCAAAAAACCTACAACAAAACAGTATTAAAATTCTGAATAAAACGATTGGCGATACTCAAGCATCACTTGCTTGGAAAAAAGCACGATTACTGTTTATTAAACCCAAACAACATGATCAGAATACTGTAGAAGCTTCTCAAATATCCACTTATACATTAGAGGGCAGTAATGAAACAATTTATAATTTACCTAATGTGTTTTCTAAAAATAAATTAGATATTGGTACACGTTTATTTTTACAACATTTACCTCAGCCTGAGGAAAATGAAGACAATAATTATAAAAGTATTATTGATTTAGGTTGTGGTAATGGGGTGTTGGCATTAAAAATGGCACAACGTTTTCCTGAAGCAAAATTAACCTGTGTTGATGAATCTTATATGGCATTGGCATCGGCTAAAATGACACTGGAAGCCAATGTCAATGTGGAACATAGAGATTTAAACTATATTGAAAGTAATGCTTTATTAGGTTTTTCTGAAAATAGTACCGATTTAATTGTGTGTAATCCACCTTTTCATCAGCAATTAGTGGTCAGTGATTCGGTGGCTTGGCAGATGCTTCAACACTCTAAGACGGTATTAAAGAAAGGGGGAGAATTATGGATAGTAGGCAATCGACATCTGGATTACCATGTAAAATTACAAAAAATATTTGGTAATTACAAACTTATTGCCAGCAACAATAAATTTGTAATTTTAACCGCTTTTAAAAATTAATACATTTTAAGAGTGATGATGGATACTTGTATTTAATCAAAGATATTAAATGTATCAATATGGTTTTCACTCTCATTTAATATTTTAATATTTTCATCTGTGACTATTTTTGTTGCTGAAGTAAAAAATTCAGTACTTTCGGCAACATCAGAAAAAAATTTTTGTTTGGCAACAACAATATTATCAGCCTCTATTTCATGATCAATAATAGCGGTGTGTCTAAAAATGTACTTCATTATATTTATATATCCTAATTTTACGATCTTATGAAAAGTAATTATAATGTAACTGTGAATGCTTTTATATAAGTAATTACCCATATTCAACAAAACTTATATCATTAAGTGAATTATCTTACTGTAGAATTATTGATCACGTAAATAATTTTACAATTTATCTAATTATTATTAATATTGGTCATTAAAATGATAAAATTATTATGTGCGTTTCTTTTGTTATGCTTCCTTACCCCTGTATCTGCAAATAAAATATTGGATCAGTTTTTTCAAAGTACACAAAATTTTCAAGCAAATTTTACTCAAAAAGTAATGAATAATTCAGGTCGTGTAATAGAAGAGTCAAAAGGACTATTAATTATTAGCCGACCTGATAAATTTGTACTTGATTACCATTCACCTGCTGAACAAAAATATATTTCCAATGGTCAAACTATCTGGATTTATGATGTTGAACTAGAGCAAGTGAGTATTAAAGAATTGGATGAAGCAATAGGTGATTCTCCTGCATTATTACTGAGTAGCAATTCTAATGTATATAAACATTACACTGTCAGTGAACAAGAAAATAATAGTACTGATAAAATTTCTAAGATCATATTACATGCTAAACAAGAAGAAATGACTTTTGAGAAAGTCTTATTAGCTTTTTCTAATGGTCTTTTGATACGAATGGTGATGTATGATAGTTTTGGACAAATTACCCAATTGGACTTTTCAGATATTGAAGTCAACAAACCATTTGCACTCTCAACCTTTACTTTTGTACCGCCAGAAGGTGTGGATGTGATAGGCAATACGAGTGCCAAATAAACAGACAGACTTATTAGATGAATATCATGATCATAGGGATAAAAATAATCCTATCGCACCACTGGCCGATAGAATGCGTCCCGATTCTCTGGAATCTTTTATAGGTCAGTCTCATTTAATAGGGAAAGATAAGCCATTACAACGAGCCTTATATAGTGGTCAGCCACATTCCATGATCCTTTGGGGACCACCTGGTGTGGGTAAAACAACCTTAGCTCGTTTAATTGCACATTATTCTCAGGCTCAGTTTTTATCCATTTCAGCAGTCCTTGCGGGTGTTAAAGAAATTCGTCAGGCGATTGAACACGCTAAACAGCATTATCAAACGTATCAACACAGTACCATTTTGTTTGTGGATGAAGTCCATCGTTTTAATAAATCGCAACAAGATGCGTTTTTGCCCTATATTGAAAATGGTACTTTTATTTTTATTGGAGCAACTACAGAAAATCCTTCCTTTGAACTCAATAATGCACTTTTATCACGTGTGCGAGTGTATTTATTACACTCATTATCTCAAGATGAATTACTGAGCTTATTAGAATCAGCACTATTGAATCATAAAAAAGGTTTGGGTGATGATGCGATTGAAATAATGGATGAGGATAAGCTGCACTTAGTAAGAGCAGCCGATGGCGATGCACGACAATTATTCAATCTATTAGATGTTGCCACTGATTTAATGGTACTGGAAGGCACTAAAAATTATATTAATAGCGATATGATTAAACAGACAATATTGGGTTCACAACGACGTTTTGATAAAAGGGGCGATTTATTTTATGAGCAAATATCTGCTTTTCATAAAGCAGTAAGGGGTTCAAGTAGTGATGGTGCATTATATTGGATGTCACGTATGATTGAGGCAGGCTGTGATCCCTTATATATTGCACGACGCTTATTGGTGATTGCCTCAGAAGATATTGGTAATGCTGATCCTAGAGCCATGCAAGTGGCTCTGAATGCTTGGGATGCTTTTGAACGTTTAGGAGCAAAAGAAGGCAATCGAGCCATTGCTCAAGCAGCTATTTATTGTGCCTTAGCACCCAAAAGTAATGCCGTTTATAAGGCATTTAATGCTTCTATGAAATGTGCAAAGGAATCAGGATCACTTGATGTACCCACACATTTAAGAAATGCACCCACACAATTAATGGAGGCTATGGGATATGGTCAATATTATCGTTATTCTCATGATGAGCCAGAAGGCTTTTCAGCAGGACAAACCTACTTACCCCCCGAGCTAGAAGACATACAATTTTATCAGCCACAAGAACGTGGTTTGGAAATCAAATTTAAAGAAAAATTAACGTATTTACAACACTTAAATCAATGTGCTTCTGAACAAAAATCATAGCCTGTTGCTTATTATTTTGATTTGTTTTGAATGTCACTGAGATTAAATTTATTGGCCTGATTCTGTTTTTGTTTATTGAGTGTATGTAGATAGATCATAGTAGTACCGACATCAGCATGTCCAAGACGTTCTTGCGTGGCTTTTAAGTCATCAGTGACTTTAAGAAAATAAGTCGCATGAGAGTGTCTGAGCCAATGACAAGTGGCACTTTGATAAATACTGATTTCTCGTTTTAATTGTGGATATTCATTAGAATGCGGATCAAATTCTTCAGCAATTCGCTGTTGTTGGCTGGCAGCCAAGTCAAATAACCAACGAAAAATATTACTGATTTGACGTTCACTAATATGTTGATGTAAATTTTCTTGGGGTATTAAGGGTGTTTTTTCTTCAAATAAAGGTAAGGCTGTTAAGCCAACCGATAGACGAAAATTCATTAAAGCTTCCATAAGTTCAGTACCCAATTGAATATCTCGTCCTTCATCTTCTTCATCGCCCTTACCTTGAACAAAAATTTTCCATTCACCATTATGATTTTCTAAATGCCCCATGGTATAAGTGGCAGGTTCAGAAATACGCATACCCGTATGTAAATAGAGTAGAAAGATATATCGAGCACGATGAATCATAAAAATAGCACGTTTATTATCTTCCTCTAAGTTTTCTTCATAAGTATTGAGTGTTTCTAAAATAAAAAAAATTTGGTTCAATTCAAGGAAACGTTCTACAGAATTTTTTGTTTTCTTTTTTCGTTGTCCTTTGGTGCGTTTGGCGGTGAGAGGATTGCCATATAAATAGTTATTATCAACCAGATATTTAAAGTAGGAATCTAGTATTTTACGTGAACGTCGAGTGGTGGCATCAGACAAACCACACATATTTTCTTTGGAAAAAGAGAAGGGCATCCAAGCTTTATTAATCGTACCATCTTTTTTAAATTTATTGGCACGATGACCACACCATAGGAGCGGATCAGGTTTTTTTAAAAATTCCATATATTCAGCAGCATGACTTCTTTTTAAAGCAGAAATGGGTAATAATTTTTCATAACATAACCAAGAAATAAAACGTTCCATTTCGCTGGTATAAGAACGGAGTGTTTTGGGACTGCCTTTATATTCATTTAAAAATTCTATAATACTATCCCAATCATTATCAGCCTCTAAAGTACAAGCTTCATCCGAACGATTATAGCCAGATTCCATCTTTTTTGGGGGCGTGATAAATACTGCCCGACCTGTTCTAATATCAATAAAGGGAATTATAGTCATGCCTTTGCCTTGATGATAAATGATGATAGGAAATAAATAAGAATGTATGTATTTTGCAATATTTTATGTTAAATTCACAGTGCTTATCAATAAAAAAATATAAAGAGAAAAATTATGAACAACATCCTAAAGAAAACAGTTTACCGAGTATTGTTATTGAGCATATTATTGTTTAATCCTGTGAGTGCAGATGAAGTTACGGATGTAATGGAAGAAGCCTTAGTGGCGTATAAAAAAGAAAACTATGCACAAATGAAGGATGATTTGAATTATGTACTTGATTTAATTAGACAGAAAAAAAATGACAGCTTAAAAAATATATTACCTGAAGCACCTGATCATTGGACAGCAGAAGAAGTTATATCAGAAACGGCGATAGCAGGCGTATTGGGTGGAGGCACAACGGTGAGTCGTGTTTATAAAAAAGAAGCGACCACAGTGACTATAATGATTATAATAGATTCTCCACTGATGCAAAGCATTGGCACGATGCTTTCAAATCCTCTGTTTGCTTCAGCGGGTAAAATAAAGCGTATTAATAGAGAAAAGGCAATGATTAAATATAATGGTCAACAAAAATCAGGTGAGGTTATCTTAGTGATTGATAAGCAATATATGGTGACGATAAAAGGTTTAAATGTCACAGAAAAAGAACTGATTGATTATACACGATTAATAGATTTTGAAACATTAAAAAATATATAAGGGAAAAATTTGAGTCATTACGATAAAATGAATGGCTTTCTTGTTATAGACAACCATAAAGAATATGATTGTAAAAATTAGAAGGTGAGAGTATTCATTCACCCTTAAAATAAGCTTATTATAGATTACCCTATTATGAAAAAAATTAAATGTGCCATTATTGGCTGTGGTAGAATTTCCTTAAAACATTTTGAAGCGATTGATGAGCATCATCAATCACTTGAATTAATTGCTGTATGTGATACTGATTTACTATTAGTAGAAAAAATTTCAGTAGAAAAAAAGTGTAAAGCTTATACCTCTCTTCCTATTTTACTGAGTGATAATAGTATAGAGCTGATTATACTGTGTACGCCTAGTGGTCTTCATGCCTGTCAAACTGTACTGTGTGCTCAAGCAGGAAAACATGTTATGACAGAAAAACCAATGGCAACTCGTTGGCAAGATGGCTTAACAATGGTCAAGGCTTGTGATGATGCAAATGTTCAATTATTTGTTGTTAAGCAAAATCGACGAAATACAACCTTACAACTACTCAAACATGCGATTGAACAAAAGCGTTTTGGTAAAATTTATATGGTACAAATTAATGTTTTCTGGACACGTCCTCAAGCCTATTATGATCAAGCAAAATGGCGTGGTACATGGGAATTTGATGGAGGTGCTTTAATGAATCAAGCGAGTCATTACATTGATCTTTTAGACTGGTTAATTGGTCCAATCAAAGATATTCAAGCAATGACAGGTACATTAGCTCGTGATATTGAAGTAGAAGATACAGGTGTCATGAACGTACGCTGGCGATCTGGCACACTAGGATCTGTGAGTGTTACCATGTTGACTTATCCTAAAAATTTAGAAGGTTCGATCACTATTTTAGGTGAAAAAGGAACGGTTAAAGTGGGGGGGGTTGCTGTTAATCAAATTGAACATTGGGAGTTTGAAGACTCAAATCCTGATGATAAAAAAATTAAAGAAGCCAGTTATAAAACAACTTCTGTGTATGGTTTTGGACACCCTTTATATTATAAAAATGTGATAGAGACCTTAAATGGGCAGGCTGTTGCTGAAACAGATGGACGAGAAGGATTGAGATCATTAGAATTGTTAATTGCTTCTTATTTATCTGCTAGAGACGGTAAAAAAGTATCCTTACCTTTGGAATATTAATGATGAATTATTTTGCTCACCCAAGTGCAATTATTGATGAGGGTGCTAGTATTGGACAAAATAGTCGAATTTGGCATTGGGTTCATGTGAGTGCAGGTGCCAAAATTGGCAATAGTTGTTCACTGGGACAAAATGTCTTTATCGGTAATCAAGTGACCATTGGTCATAATGTTAAAATTCAAAATAATGTATCTGTTTATGATAACGTTACTTTAGAAGATGATGTTTTTTGTGGTCCAAGTATGGTTTTTACCAATGTTTATAATCCTCGTTCAGCCATTAAAAGAAAAACTGAATATCGTGATACCTTAGTTAAAAAAGGAGTAACATTGGGTGCAAATTGTACTATTATTTGTGGTATAACAATTGGTCAATATGCTTTTATTGGAGCAGGTGCTGTTATCAATCAAGATGTACCTGATTATGCGTTAATGGTGGGCGTACCAGCCAAGCAAATAGGTTGGATGAGTGAATATGGAGAGCAATTAGAATTACCACTGATGGGCGTAGCAGAAGTAAAATGTCCTCATAGTGGCAAACAATACCAATTAAACAATGATATTTTAACGGCAATATAAGCTTTTTATTACAGATTTTAAATTCTCAGGAATCCATTGTTATGCAATTAGAAAGCAATAATAAAAAAATGTATCTAAATAAATCTCATCTACAGTTTGTTTTTGATAAAAATGTTTTAGCGGATGCTTTGCTTTCAAGAGGAAATGATTATCAATATACGGTTAATTTGCTTCAATCTGTTAAGCAACAATACGTTGAAGGGTGGGTTGCTTCACACACAGTATCCATACTGTATTATTTAGTCAAACAAGCATTACAAGCAGATGATTATAATAAAGAAGAGTCCCAACAAATTGCCTCAAAACGTATTAAAGAAATAATGTCCTTTTTAAAAGTGTTGCCTCAATGTGGTCATGACCTTATTACTGCCTTTGATGAATTTGAACTAGATTATGAAAATTATTTGATTACAAAATTAGTCAAAGATTATTTACCAAATCCCATTATTATCTCACAAAATAAAAAATTTGAAGGGCAGGGCTTAACGGTTAAACATCCGAGTGATATGACTGATAAACTATTAATCTCCCTTAATCAATGTGATACACATTTTGTTGATTTAAAACAGCAACAGAGGCAAGCCTTTCCTAATATAGAAAAAAACATTAAAAATGTTTTGGTTAACTGTAATTTTATTCAAGGCAATGAAGTTAAACAACTTGAAAAAAAACTGGCACAATTTGTAGGTGTTAAGCATTGTATTGGTGTTTCTAGTGGGACAGATGCGTTATTAATTGCTATGATGGCTTTAGGAATACAATCAGGTGATGAAGTTATTACGACACCTTTTACCTTTATTGCGACAGGAGAAATGATTGCATTATTAGGGGCAAAACCCATTTTTGTTGATATTGATCCAAACACTTATAATATTGATCCTAATAAAATAGAGCAAGCCATCACACACAAAACAAAAGCAATTTTACCTGTCAGTCTTTATGGTCAATGTGTAGATTTTGATAGTATTAATCTCATTGCAAAAAAATATCAAATACCTGTAATTGAAGATGGTGCACAAAGTTTTGGAGCAACTTATAAAGGAAAAAAATCTTGCTCTTTAACGACTATTGCGTGTACAAGCTTTTTTCCCTCAAAACCATTAGGGGGTTATGGAGATGGTGGTGCATGCTTTACCGATAATGATGAATTAGCAACACTCATGCGTGAAATTAGAGTACATGGTCAAAATAAACGATACCATCATCCTAGAATAGGGATTAATGGTAGACTTGACACCCTTCAAGCAGCTATTTTATTAGCAAAATTAGATATATTTCCAAAAGAGATCGAAAAAAGGAAAATAATTGGTGATACTTATACCCAATTGTTGACTAAACATTGTCCTCATATAATCCCTCCTTATATAAAAAATGGGTATACTAGCGTTTATGCACAATATACGATTAAAGTGGATAATCGAGATAAGTTGATCGAAACACTTAAAAAAGTACATATTCCAAGTGCAGTGCATTATCCTGTTCCTCTTAATCAACAACCTGCTCTAAAAACAGATGCGTTTGATTTATTAAATGCTCAAGAATTATCAAGCAAGGTAATGAGTTTACCCATGCATCCTTATTTAACAGAAGTTGAACAGCAGTATATTGTTAATATGCTCAAATGAAAAAGATTATAGAAAAAATTAAAAAAAGAGAAGGTTGTTCAACTGAATTTAAACGTTTTTGTCAAAAATAAGTTATAGAATTTTGGAATGTGAAAAATGATAAATAGTGATAAAGTATATTATTTTCAAAACTATACATTCTTATGTTACGTCAATTAAAGCCTAAATCAGAGTTTTCTCGTCATGTACTGACTCTTATGACTGGGACGACGATTGCACAAGCAATTCCTATTGCAATCAGTCCTATATTAACAAGAATATATACTCCAGAAGATTTTGGTGTTTTTGCACTGTATATGAGCATCACTTCCATATTGTCTGTGCTTGCTACAGGTCGATATGAATTGGCTATCATGCTTCCAAAAAAGGATGACGATGCACTTAATATAATGATTCTTTCTATTATAATATCTTTTTTTGTCAGTTGTTTTTTATTTATAATTGTATTTGTTTTTAATGATCAAATTACCTATTTTCTTGGCAATCCTAAAATATCTAACTGGCTTTATTTTATTCCTATGACCGTGTTATTAACAGGCATTTATCAAAGTGTTAATTACTGGAGTAATAGAAAAAAACAATATCAAAGATTAGCAATAAACAAAATACTGAAAAGTGGGACAACAGCAACAACAAATCTTGGAATGGGATTGAGTGGTGTTGGCAGTAGTGGATTAATACTCAGTCAATTGATAGGGCAAAGTATTGCTACAGTTATGCTTTGTACGGTCATCTGGAAGGAAGATAAAAACTGGTTAAAAAAGGTTAAAAAATTAAAAATATTTGCTTTAGTAAAAAAATATATTAAATTTCCAAAATATGATGTAGGAGCATCATTATTAAATATTTTAGCACACCAATTACCCAATATTTTTTTTAATATTATTTTTAACTCTAGTGTTTCAGGATACTATTATTTAACGCAACGAATCTTAGGGCTTCCTATTTCTATTTTAGGCGCAGCTATACTTACTGTATTTAGAGAACAGGCATCAATAGATTATAAAAAATTTGGTAATGCAAAAAAAATATATATACAAACATTTAAGAAACTTTTTATAATAGGTTTTTTCACGTTTATTTTGCTTTATTTTTTTTCTGTGGAATTATTTGTTTTAGTATTTGGAGATAAGTGGAATATTGCAGGTGAATACGCAAAAATACTTACACCCTTATTTTTTTTAAAATTTATTTCTAACCCACTTAGTTTTATGCTTTACATAGGTGAAAAACAAAAATTAAATTTATATAGTCAATTTTTATTTATAATTGCATTATTATACAGTTTTCTAGTCAGCAGTAACATATATGAAGTATTACATAATATAACAATATTTTTTTGCCTTATTTATATCTATTATTTATATCTATCAGCTAAAATTGCAAAGGTTTTTTGAAAGGAATTAAAATGAAAAATAAAAAAGGCGTTACTAGAGAATCTAGTTTAACAAAAAATATATACTTCAGTGACAATTATTTTAATAAATATCAATTATTTTCATTAAGTGAACAAATAAATTTATTATATAAATATTCTAAATTAATATATAAGCCTAAAATTCTTGAAATTGGTAAAGGAAATGGTTTTGTATCTGATTTTTATAAAAAAGCAAACTTTTATATAAAAACATTTGATATAAATAAAAATTTAAATCCAGATATACTTGGTAATATATTAGAACTAAATAAATTGATAGATTTTAAACCTGATTTAATACTATGTGCTGAAGTATTAGAACATATAGAATTTAATTCTTTTAAAAAAATATTAGAAGAGTTAAGTATAGCAAGTAATAGCTATGTCATTATAACTTTACCAGAATTTAAAAAATTTTTTGGTTTAAATATACAAATTAGAACCTTAAATTATAATATTTTTTCAATTCCGTTATTTATAAAAACAAGACATAAAAAAAAATTAGGGAGTGGTCATTTTTGGGAAATTGATTATGATAATGATTCAAAAAGAAAGAATATTGAAAAAATAATTAGAAAATATTTTATAATTATTGAGCAGGGTAGGTTTCATTCTAACCCTTATCATAATTATTATGTATTAAAAAAAATTTAATACATTGAAAAATAAAATATTTTTTTAAATTTATGGGAATTTTTTAATATAATGAAAAAAAAATTACGAGTTATAGTTTGTGCTTTAGCTAATTTAGATAATAATCCACGTCCAAATAGAATGGTTAACTATTTTAAAGATAAGACTGAATATGAAGTATCATATTTAGGTTTTAATTGCACACTGCCAGATATAAAATTTTTTAAAATAAAAGAAAATAATTATTTTCACATTAAACTTATTCGTCTTTTTTCAAAATTATTTAGGTTATTTACTGTTATTGAAAAGATAACTTACACTATTGATCCAGTAATAGACTTTAATGATTATGAACTTGTGATTTGTCATGATATAAAGTTACTTCCTTATATATTAAAATCAAAAAGATCGTTTAAAATTATTTTTGATGCTCGTGAGTATTATCCAAAACATTTTGAAGATAAAAGAATTTGGAAAATTATTAATGCACCATTTTTAGATTATTTATGTAAGAAACATTTATCAAAGATTGATTATGGTATTACTGTTTCAAACGGTTTAAAAAAAGGATATAGTGAAAATTATTCTATTGATATGGATATTTTTTATAGTTTACCACCTTATATTAATCTACCTGTTAGAAAAGTAGGGAAAATAATAAGATTTATTTATCATGGAAATTCAAATGAAAGTAGAAAAATTGAACAATTGATTTATGCAATGGATAATGCCAATGCTAATATTTTATTAGATCTTATGCTTGTAGGTAATAAAAATGATGTCAAGAAATTATTGTTACTAACT
Source organism: Gammaproteobacteria bacterium (assembly GCA_023144715.1). Lineage (GTDB taxonomy): Bacteria > Pseudomonadota > Gammaproteobacteria > GRL18 > GRL18 > GRL18. The sequence continues at coordinate 17,008 of JAGLFC010000020.1, forward strand.
AAATATCGTTCCAATGTTAGGGTAATAGAAGCCGTTTCTTTTAATGAAATTATTATAACATTAAATAAGTATGATGCAGGGGTCATATTTTACCCACCTTCTTCATTTAATCTCGAATACTGCATGCCTAATAAATTATTTGAATGTATTCAGGCAAGAATTCCAGTTATTGTTGCACCTCTTACTGATTTAAAAAAATTTGTAATTTCAAATAAAATTGGTGTTGTTTCATCAGGTTTTAATTCATTGTCATTGGCAGAAAGTTTTAATGATTTAGACTCCGATACTTTATATCAATTCAAACAGCAGTCTGATAAATTAGCTAAAATTTATAATCAATCGAAAAATAATAAAGCAATGGATATTATTATAAAACAACTATTTTTAAATACATCGACTTTAAGCAATTAAATGATGAAAATTATTACCATAATCGGTGCAAGACCACAATTCATCAAAGCCTCTGTTGTGTCCAGAGCTTTTGCCCTACATAAACCCTCTATACAAGAGATGATTATTCATACGGGTCAACATTATGACTCTAATATGTCAGATATTTTTTTTAATGAACTTGATATTAAAAAACCAGATTACAACCTAGGGATAGGGGGGGGATCACATGGACAAAATACAGGACGAATGATTGAAAAAATTGAAACTGTTTTACTTCATGAACAACCCGATTGTGTTTTAGTGTATGGTGATACAGACTCGACATTAGCAGGCACTTTAGCCGCTGTAAAACTTCATATTCCTATTGCTCATATTGAAGCGGGTTTGCGTTCATTCAATCGTCAAATGCCAGAAGAAATTAACCGTATATTAACAGATCATGCTGCTAATTTACTATTTACTCCCACTAATATTGCCACAAAAAATTTATCTAATGAAGGAATCAAGGGCGATCAAGTACAACAATTAGGGGATGTAATGTATGATGTTGCTCTTTATTATGCACATAAAGCTGAAAAAAATAGTCGCATACTAAAGACTGAAAAACTGGATTCAAAAAATTATATTCTGGCTACTGTACATCGTGCAGAAAATACAGATAATATTACTCAGATGAAAAATATTCTTTCTAGTTTTGCTGCTATCAATAAAATAATAGTTTGGCCTATTCATCCGAGAACAAGAAAACGTATTAATGACTATGGTTTAGCCATACCTCATACAATAAAATTGATAGATCCTGTTGGATACTTAGATATGGTGATGCTTGAAAAGCATGCGTCTCTTATTATTACAGATAGTGGTGGTGTCCAAAAAGAGGCTTTTTTTCATAAAGTGGCGTGCATTACTTTAAGAGAAGAAACAGAATGGTTGGAACTCATAGAATTAGGTGCAAATATACTCCATTCAACGATAGGCTTTGAAAAGGAAGTGTTATCTAATTTTAATAAGATATTTAAAGACAATCATAATATTTATGGATCAGGTAATGCGGCTGATAAAATAGTTGACTATTTATATTATGAACTAAAAAAATCAAATAAAGGCTAAAGTAAATTGAAAAATGTTTTGATTGTTGCATATTATTTTCCACCCTATGCAGGTGTCACTGCTAGGATAGAAAAAAATTATAAATATTTACCAAAATTTGGTTGGAATCCTTTAATTTTAACCGTTGATCCTCGTTATTATAATGAAAAAGTGATTCTAGAAAAAAATATTCAGTCGAGTAATATCTATCGTATTCCCTATATAAAAATTCCCTTTGCTTCATTACTGGTAAGAGGATTTCTTCCATTATTAGTATTAATCTATAGCCTATTTAATTATAAAAAAATTAATGCTATTTATTTGACAGGAGGTGTATTTTTTCCATTTATTGTGACTACAATTGTGACTGGAATTTTTAAAATGCCGAGCATTCTTGATTTTAGGGATTCATGGAGTATTAACTATGGTTTTGATGGCAGAAAAAAACAAGGATTTAAAGCCAATATAAAAGAAAAAATATTAGGTGTACTCGAAAAAATATCAATACATTATGCCACTGAAGTAATCTTTGCCACGTCACACTTGCAAGATGAATATGAGCAGTTATTTCCAACATATACCCATAAATTTCATACCATCAATAATGGTATTGATCCAGATGATTTTGTTAATATAACACCAAAAAAAATAACACAAGGGAAAACAATTATAGTAACAGGTAAATTTTATCTTTATACGCCAAGTGTTATCCCTTATTTTATGGAATTATTAAAAAATTACTCTGATATTACGTTTATATATGTGGGGAGTGAACATGAAATTATAAAACAATTTGCAAAACAATTTAATGTTCAAAAACAAGTGATTACTTATAAGTATCAACTGTATGAAAAAACATTAGAGTTAATTGCAGGTGCAGATTATTGTATTGTTACAAATGGCATGGTTAATGGCCTAGGAACAAAAATATTTGATTATTTGGCTCTATCAAAGCCTGTTCTTTGTTTTGTTCCAAAAAATTCTATATTAACAACCACATTAGGATCATTAGATAATATTATTATATGCGAACCTAAATATACTTTAACGACAGTTGATAATGGAATTAAAAAATTAATTCATTCAAACAATATGGATAATCAAGAAGTATTAAAAGATTTTTCAAGAGTCTATTCATCAGAAAAATTAGCTCAGTATTTATCTAAAATTTCTTAATAGATGAAAAAAATACCTCTTTATTTATTTGCCCTTGAAATATTGAGCTAGTTTCATCTGTTCATAATTTTTGGCACGTTGTTTAATTTTACCTTGTTTACCTGTTTGTAGCCATTTTTTGATTCTATTGGCATCACCAATTGGGCTACGTTTACCATAAGAATCTAAAAGTACCATAACAACATCTTTATTATTTACTTTTCGTACCACTGTTAAACAACGTCCTGCTTCATCAAGATAACCTGTTTTACTTAATTTTATATCTTTATTACCTGTGCGAATTAATAAATTAGAATTAGTATAGCCTAAAATATAACGTGGTTTTTTAAAACGAGCGGTATACACTTGGGTGGTAGTATATTTTTTTATTAATGGATATTTTGTGGCTGCTCTCACCATTTTGGCTAAATCAGAGGCTGTTGATATATTTTTTTCTGATAAACCTGTTGCATTCACAAAGCGTGTTTTTTTCATACCTAATAATTTTGCTTTGGCATTCATGGCTTTAATAAAGGCTTTTCTACCTCCCGGATACGTTCGAGCTAGTGCCGCAGAAGCTAAATTTTCTGAAGACATTAGAGCAATTCTTAATGTATCGGCACGACTGAGTTCTGAACCAATGCGTATTCTGGAAAAATAATTATTAATGATTTTTTTATCGGCTTTACTAAAACGTATTTTTTCTTTGAGAGGGAGTTTTGCATCCAGTATTACCATAGCGGTCATCAATTTTGTAATGGATGCTATGGGTACAACCAATTTTGAGTTTTTTGCGACTAATACTGAGCCTGTTTTTAAATCAACAGAAATAGCACTAATAGAAGCAAGATTTACTGATTTTTGACCTTTTGTATTAGCATGAGCATTTAGGCTATAAGATAAAAAGAGTAACACACTAAAGTAACAGAAATTTAAGCAAATTTTTTTCATATAATTTTTTTCATCATTGTATATGGATTGATTTAAAATTGAACCAGCTCTCGTAATACGGCGGTTGCATAAGTGCCACTCGGTAGTGAAAAAGATAAAGTGACTTGTGTGAGTGAATCATCTAAACATTGAATTGACATATTTTTAGGGATTAAGCGTATTGAGCGACGTTCTTGTTTTAACCCTTGTTTTTCAAGTCCAGCACACCATTGAGAAAGTGCCTTTGGTGCTTTTTCTAACGAGTTTTTACCCCATAAAGCAACTGTGGGATGAATATCACCTGTATTAAAACGTTGTTGCAGGTCATCATTGATTTCAGGTGCATCAAATATTGAATGTGTTCCTGAAAGCATCATAATATCACCATTAAGTAATTTATCCCAGCCTATAGAAAGAATTCTTTGTGACAACATTTGATTAAAGACCATAGAACGTGCGGCAGAAAGGATAATACTTTTCTCAGCACGTTTTTTAATTTTTATATGACCATTAAACCAACGAGCTGCACGACTTAAATTATTATAATCATATCCAAAGCGTTGCTGTGCAAAGTAATTAGGGATACCTAATGATTGAATTTGATGGACTTTTTTAATGAGTTCATCCTGATTTGTTTGTTTAAGTTGTCGAAGAATAATATCAAATTGATTATATTTTATGGATCCTCTTTTTAATTTTCTACGATGCAACGTCTTTTTTAAAAGAGTCACACCTTCCACTTGAAAATTATCCCAATTAGGGGCTTCAATAATTTCTAAATTAATACTAAACCATTGTTCAGTAATCGCATGTCTATCTTTTAATCCTGCATAACCAATTTCTTTTACTTCAACGCCTACAAATTCTGCGAGTTTCCGTGCTAACCATTCTGTATTGGTATTGATCTTTTGAATATATAAATAGGCATGTGTCCCTTCACCTTCTGGCTCAAAACTTAATACTTCTCGTACAATAAAATCACTATTTTGAGTTTTAAATTTTGCCTGAGCTTTTGGGGGTTCAAAGGCATAGGCTAACTCTTCTACTGTATGTATTGGGTAATTAGCTAAGTTATTATTAATGTCTGTCATTGTTTTTCCTACTGTATATTGAGCGATAGTATAATAGGATTTGGTCAGTTCTAACATAATTTACTTTTAAACAACTCAAATAAATTATAATTGTAAAAATGGATAGGATAAACAATAATTATATGTTTAGATCACAATTAAATTCTCTCTTGTTTCAAAAAATGGTAAAAAAATATGACAATGATTTATCTTTATCTAATAGCTTTGTTTATAGTCTTTATTTATCTTGCCTATCGCTTGGTACTGAAAAGAAAACGTACTAAAGAGACGTATGAAGATCGTGAAGATGACGTTTTTTATGATGCTGCAAAAAATATTAGACGAGATTAGTGCGATGTTAATGTATTGAAAAAACAACTTCTTTCATTATTAACAATGGCTCTCCCTATTTTTACAACGCAATTAAGTCAAATGGCAATGGGAGTAGTGGATACCGTGATGTCGGGTCATGCCAGTACGGTTGATTTAGCCGCGGTGGCAGTAGGATCAAGTCTTTGGATTCCACTGGTTTTTTTGATTGTGGGTATCTTAATGGCAATCACGCCTACTATTGCTCATTATTATGGAGCCAGTGATTATCATAAGATGGGTCACACCATTCGACAATCTTTATGGATTGGGCTGATTCTCAGCCTGTTGGGTGGTACAGTATTACTCTCTGCTCATCATTTATTTGTGTTTATGGATATTAAAGCACCTATTTTACCCATTGCGACTGATTATCTTTATGCAATTGCATGGGGAATGCCCGCGATTGCTGGATACCATATTTTACGCTATCTTAATGAAGGCATTGCCAATCTTATACCTATTATGCTGATTGGATTGCTGGGTCTATTGGTTAATATTTTATGTAATTATGCCTTAATTTTTGGTCATTTTGGCTTCCCCTCACTGGGTGGGGTAGGTGCGGGTTGGGCTACAGTGATCACTCACTATTTTATGTTTTTATGCTTATTGATTTATGTTTATAAAAGTAAAAAATTTATTCCGATTCAACTTTTTCAAGCAGATTTAGCACCTCACTTTCAGGAATTAAAGACCTTATTAAAACTTGGTCTGCCTATTGGTATTACTTTTTTTGTTGAAGGCAGTATTTTTTCTGTCATTTCTTTATTTTTAGCCTCAATGGGCGTTGTAACAGTAGCCTCTCACCAAATTGCATTAAGTTTTTCTTCTTTAATTTTTATTTTTCCTTTAAGTCTATCAATCAGTCTGACCATTCAAATAGGGCATCAATGTGGTGCAAAACAATGGCAAATGATCAGTGATACGATCAAGGCAGGCTATTTAATCAGTTTTGGTATTTCTATTTTCTCAGCCTTTTTAATCACCCGATTTTCTACTGAAATTGCATCCTTGTATACGGATAATCATGAGGTCATTGATTTAGCCAGTCATTTAATGATTTTTACAGCCTTGTACCAATTTTCTGATGGTATTCAACTGTGTTCAGCAGGTGCATTACGCGGTATGAAAGATACGACAATACCCATGTTATTATCAATTGTATCGTATTGGATCATTGGTTTTCCCTTAGGGTATACCTTAGCTTTAACGGATATAATAACTGATGCAATGGGAGCTAAGGGATTTTGGATTGGCTTATTATGTGGGCTGACTTTATCCGCTATATTAATGACTCTTAGACTTTATGTTAAAAGAAAAAAATGGCTAAAGGGACTGGAGTGTCCAGCCCCTATTTTAAAATAAGGTGTCATATATTATATTTTAAGAGGCATTTTTAGGGTGCATGACTTGTTTTGATATCGATCTTGCTAATGAATAAATACGAGTTATTTTTTCCATGAGTGAAACTTCAAGACGTGCCATTTTCCAATAATCATCTTGTTCACCCCCCAAATGATTTGATTTTCTGGATAATATTTTATTTTCATAATGCTTAATTGTTCTTCTTTGATTAATAATGGTTTCTGCGACTTGCTGATCATTTTGACCAATCACCACGACACTGTCTTCAAGTGTGACACAAATGTCATGATAAAATTCAAGAAAAATTTCTTTTGTTAAATCACTGACTTTATACTTATGATCAATAAAATATTGCAATATCTCAGCAATATCATTGCGTATAATAGAAGACTGATTTTGTAAATGAATGGTAGTAGACATCATGGCTTGATGATCAAAACTTTCCTGTTCAGTCAGTTCTTCTCTTCGTAATTGGCTTAAATAACCTAATACTGCATCGGCAAGAATATTCACTTTTTCAAACTTTAAAAAAATCTCTTTTAATTGTTTGCGATCTTGGTTGACGGTAGCCACTCGTATATTACTAAACATTTCACTATTGAGTTCCGCCATACGTGCTAATTCAAGACGTACCTGACCTAATGCAAGACTGGGAGTATTTAAGGTATCCTCCATGATATATTTAGGTTCAATAAGAATACTGGTGTCCTTAGAAGGTTCTGGAGCAATAAAAACGGCTAATCGAGCAAACCAGCCTGTAAAACCAATGAATATAATGGTATTGATCACATTAAATAATGTATTGGCATTGGCTATTTGTCGGGGTACAGCACTGGCGAGGCTTTCTCCCTCTGCGACAGGTGATAAGGCGGTGGCAAATTCGGCTAATTGTGGTATAAAGAATAACCAGAGTAAAACGCCTAACACATTAAATAAGACATGAACAATGGCAGCACGTACTGCTTCAACAGGTTTGCCTATGGCGGCCATCATGGCAGTGACACAGGTGCCAATATTAGCCCCCATCGCAAGTGCAATGCCTGCGGGTAAACTTAATAAACCTTCACTTGCCATAGCAATAGCAATACCTACAGTGGCAGCAGATGATTGCACCAAGCCTGTAAAAATAGCCCCAGCAAGCACACCAATCATGGGTTTTTCCATGGACTTTAAAAATTCGATAAAAGGCTCAAAGGTGCGTAAAGGACCCATTGCATCACTCATAAGTCCCATACCAAAAAAGACCAGTCCTAGCCCCATTAGCATCATGCCGTAATATTGAATTTTTTCACGTTTGGCAATAAAAGTCATAAAAAAGCCAATAGCAATGGGTAATAAAGCATAGGCAGATAAATTAAAGGCGAGTAATTGAGCGGTCATAGTGCTACCAATATTGGCACCCATGATGACTCCAACGGATTGACTCAGAGTCATAACACCCGCGGTAATAAAGCTAACCACTAACACGGTGGTCACAGAAGATGAATTCAAAATACCCGTGACAATAGCACCTGTGAGTGCACCCATAAAACGATTGGTGGTGAGTTTGGATAATAATACTTTGAGCGTTTCACCCGCTGCTTTTTTTAAGCCATTGGAGAGCATATCAAGCCCTGCAAGAAAAAGTGCTAAACCACCAAAAAGTCCCATGCCTAATTGCAACCAATCAATAGAAGTCTGTTGAGAGGTATCAATCACTGCTGGAGCAGCTGAAAGTGTGGTTGCACCTATAAATAATGCAATTAATAGCATAAAACCAATTATTTTATGTGTGGGTATCATAGTCAACATGCCTTATGTAATATTTTATATGCTATAAAATATATTAGTATAATTAGGATTAAAAGTTTATCATATTATTAGGTAAAATAAATTAAGGGTAAACCTTAATAGAACTTATGAACAAAAATGATACAATTAAAAAAAATAAATTGATAATTAGAATATTAATAAATATTAATATTATGATTACAAATAACAATTAAAAAGGTATTTAATGATGTTAAGGCGTTTAAGCGACTTTTTTGTTTTAACGGTGACTTTTGGGCTATTATTTGCCGGGCAAGCGTTTGCTAGTGAAATTATTGATGTAGGAACACATAAAGATGTAGAGCAAATTTATCTTGGTGGTAGTGTTATTCCTTATAAAGAGGTAACACTCTCTGCACAAATGCCAGGACGTATTGAATTTGTTGCTGGAGAAGAGGGTGATTCTTTTGAAACAGGTGTTTTATTGTTAACCATGAGTGACGAAAGTTTATTGGCAAAACGTAAATCTGCTATGGCTCAATATGATCAAGCAATGGCAGGATTACAAAACTCTCAAGTGCAATATAATAGAGAATTATGGTCACCACAATCAGAAAATGCCACGCAAATGCCTGGTATGGGACTCCCCGGAATGTTTGATCAGATGTTTACCAAACAGATGAGCGACTCTATGGGCTATGGTGATACAGATGTACAGCGTCGTGCGGATCTTTATAATCAAGGTTCGGCCGTTAATCAGGCTAAAACTAACGTAAGAAGTGCACGTGAAGCCATTAATGAAATAGATGCTATGCTTCGTGATACTCGTTCAATTGCACCTTTTAAAGGAATGATCATCAAGAAGTTTATCGAAGTAGGTGATACCGTTCAACCGGGAATGCCCTTATTGTCTTTTGCCAATACTGATTATATAAAAATTCGTACCGAAGTACCTGTACGTCTTATACCGTATTTAAAAGTAGGCGATACTGTTCAAGCATACCTTGATGTGAGTGGTATGATGATTCCAGCAAAAGTGACTCAAATTTATCCTTTAGCCGATAAAAGTAAACATACAGTGACGGTAAAATTTGATTTACCTATTGGCACAACAGGCGTGCCGGGTATGTATGCTGAAGTGGCTATTCCTGTTAAAAATTCCAAACCCAGCACCTCTATTATTATCCCTCAAACAAGCATTCTTAAACATTTGGGCAGTTTACCCAGTGTTTTAGTGATGAATAATCAAGGTATGGCAGAAATGCACGTGATACGCTTAGGTAAAAAAGTGGATGGTGGTAAGTCTTATGTGGTACTTTCAGGGCTAAAATCAGGTGATAAAATTGTTAACCATCCGCCAAAAAACTGGCGACCTGGTTTAAAATTAAAATAGTGTACTCAGTGGCTTGTCATACGATTTATATGAACTCATTGATATAAATCGCTACAATCTAAATTAAGAAATAATGAATCAGTACGAGTAATAGTAAATCTATGGATACTTCAGATAATAAACATGGTTTGGGTCTTGCGGGTAATTTAACGAAGACCTTTATGCATTCACCATTAACATTGTTGCTTATTATAGCAACCTTTGCTATTGGTTTTGCTGGCTTTATGATGACACCAAGGCAGGAAGATCCTCAAATATCAGTGCCAATGGTGGATGTTTTTGTGAATTATCCTGGAGCATCAGCCAAGCAAGTTGCTTCTCTTGTTACCGATCCACTCGAACGGATTATGAGTGAAATTCCTGGTGTTGACCATGTTTATTCTGCTTCACAGCGTGATCAAGCGGTTGTGACGGTGCAGTTTGAAGTGGGCGAGGAAATGGGCGAATCATTGGTTAAATTGTATGATAAATTACAATCCAATATGGACAAAATTCCACCGGGCGTATCACCACCGTTAGTAAAACCCAAGGGAGTGGATGATGTGCCTATGGTTGCATTAACACTTTGGTCAGATAGTCTTGATGATGCGGCATTACGTTTAATTGGTCTTGATGTCATGCAAGAACTTAATGAAATTCCAGAAACTAGCCAAAGCTTTGTGATCAGTGGTCGTCAAGAACAACTTAGAATTGAAGTTAAGCCCGAACGATTGGCTGGCTATGGTATCACTATGGCACAAATAGCTGGTACCATTATGACGGCCAATAGTGAAAAAACAGTGGGTTCAATTGAATCAGGTGAAAGTAGCTTTAATCTTTATACAGGTTCTTTTTTACATACCGCAGAAGATGTTGAACATCTAGTGGTGGCAATACATGATGGAAATCCTGTTTATATTAGAGATATTGCTAAAGTGATTCATGGTCCTGGAGAAACCCACAAATTTGTTAATTTCTATACAGGTGCTGCCTCAACAGAAAGTAAGGCGGCTAATGGTGTGCCAGCAGTCACACTCGCTTTGGCTAAAAAGAGCGGTACCAATGGTATCAGTGTCGTTGAAGAAATTTTAAAACGTGTTGAATCAATGAAGGGTCGTCTGATTCCTAGTAATGTTGAAGTAAGCGTAACACGTAATTATGGTAAATCAGCACAAGATAAAGTCAATGGTTTAATGTTTAAGCTGGTATTAGTCACCGTTGCCGTCTCTATTCTTATTCTTGGATTTTTAAATTGGCGTGCTGCTTTAGTCTGTTTTATTGTGATTCCTAATGTTATTTTAGTGACCACCTTCTTTGCATTAATGATGGGCTATACCATTGACCGAGTGAGCTTATTTGCCTTAATCTTTTCTATTGGTATATTGGTAGATGATGCCATTGTGGTGGTCGAAAATATGTATCGGCGTTGGGCAATGGATGGTGAAATTTCAGATGCAACCTCCATTGATGCGGTAAGAGAAGTCGGAAATCCGACCATTCTTGCGACCTTTACAGTCATTGCTGCTTTATTACCTATGGCAATTGTACGAGGTATGATGGGACCTTATATGGAACCTATCCCAGCACTGGGTTCAGTCGCGATGATGTATTCCTTGTTCGCAGCCTTTGCTTTTACACCATACTTAGCCATTCGTTTTAAACCCAGTATGGATTCTTTGAATAAAATGGAAGAATCTGAACATAATACTGTTCGGTTATTAGATGGTTTTTATCGTTCTATTTTAAATCCTCTTATTGATAGCAAATTTGCGGGCAACACCTTTTTAATCTCTTTATTTGTGGTCTTCTTTTTATGTTGTAGCTTACTTTATGTGAAAGCAGTTAAAGTAAAAATGATGCCCTTAGATAATAAATCTGTTTTTAATGTGGTGGTTAACTTTCCTGCGGGCACTTCACTGCCTGTAACCGCTAATTTAACGCGCCAATTTGCTGAAGAAGTGAGAAAAATTTCTGAAGTCACCGCTATTCAATCTTATGTGGGTACTGCTTCTCCTTATGATTTTAATGGTTTAGTACGTCACTATTACTTGCGTCAACAGCCTTGGCAATCGGATTTGAATGTACAGTTAGTGGATAAAAAAGAACGTGATCGGAGCAGTCATGAAGTGGCTGTAGAAGTCAGAAATACCTTAACCGCAATGGTGGCTGCAAAAGTTAAAGAAGGGACTTACACCGAAAATAGTAAACCCAAGTTTCAAATTGTAGAAATGCCACCAGGTCCCCCTGTGCTACAAACAATGGTTGCTGAAGTGTATGGACCGACTGCACATGAACGTCATGCGGTTGCTATGCGATTAACCGAATTATTTGAACAATCTGAAATTATTACGGATGTGGACAATTATATTCAAAAACCTTATGAAATATGGACATTTCAAGTCAATCGTGAAAAATCAATTCGTACGGGTGTTACCGTTGATGCCATTAATAAGGCATTAGAAATGGCGATGGGTGGCTTTGTTTTGGGTGATATTAAAGATGGTTCAATATTAGATCCCACCATGATTATATTACAAGTTCCCCTTGATATTCGTGCTAATTTTAACTCATTAAGCCAATTACCTGTGCCTACTATGCAAGGAACGAGTGTACCTTTGGCAGAATTAGGTCTATTTAGTAAAGGCTATAAAGAAGCCATTATTTTCCATAAAGATTTAAGAGATGTTGAATATGTGATTGGTGAGGTTCAAGGCAAATTAGCATCCCCTATTTATGCCATTCTTGAAGTGAATAAATTTCTTCAAAAAGAAGAAAACTTAGGGCCTCGAAAGGAGATCATAGAAGGGACTCTCACTGGACCTCCTGATGCTGGAGATATGCATAATTTTTCAGGCTTTGAGTGGGCAGGTGAATGGATTGTCACTTATGAAACCTTTCGTGATATGGGACTGGCATTTGGTGTCGCTATTATTTTAATTTATATGCTGGTTGTGTGGGAATTTGGTAATTTTAGTTTGCCCGCAGTGATTATTTCACCCATTCCACTGACATTAATTGGTATTTTACCGGGTCATGCTTTAATGGGTGCAGAATTTACCGCCACTTCTATGATTGGTTTCATTGCATTGGCGGGTATTATTGTGCGGAATTCCATCTTGTTAGTGGACTATTCACGACAGGAAATTAGTCGAGGCGTTGAAATTAAGGAAGCCATTATTATGGCCTGTATTACTCGCACAAGACCTATTATTATTACCGCTTTGGCGTTAGTGGTGGGATCAACCGCTATTTTGATGGATCCTATTTTTCAAGGCATGGCTGTATCACTCATGTTTGGTGTGTTTGTATCCACTATTTTAACATTGATTGTAATTCCTCTAGGTTGTTATAGTGCACGTAGTGCGTTTTGTGATGTGATGCGTGAAGATCATCCTGATTATGAATTATGTATCGCAGAAAAAGAAGGAAAAAAAAAAGATAATTTAAAAGAAAAAGACACTGGTTTTATCGTACAAGGATTGTTCAGTGTCTATAATGTTATTATCGCTGTCTTTCAGGTTGTATGGTGGAGTTTACAAGGGCTTTATAGGTTACTATTTAAGCAAAAAAAAACTAAAACGACACCTAAGCCCATAGCAGTTTCTGATCAAAGTATTTCAAAAAAAGAAACGCCCAGAGAACCAGAATCTGAGTCGGATCATATAGAAGATATTTCAGAATCTAAGAAAGAAGAAAAAGAAGTGCAACCTGAACCTGTAGTAGAAAATGATATTTCTGATACTGATCAGGTTGAAAAAAATTCTGTTGTAGAGAAAACAACCCCTATTAAGAAAAAATCTTCTGTTAAAAAGAAAACTCTAACAAAGAAAAAAGCCATAAAAAAGAAAGCTTCTACTCGAAAAAAATCATCGACAACCGCTTCTAAACCTTCTTCAACAACAAAAAAATCTGTTAAAAAGAAGGGACGGCGTGGTATACAATTAAAAGGTGATTTAGGGAAAGAATAAATACATGTTATGATAGTTCAAAGACATTTGCACCAAAAGTTATATTTTGATTGTTTTATCAGCAAATATTAAATTGAGTTTGGCTATAGGGTATTCTATATGATTACAGTGATTGGTAATTTAAAAGGTGGTACTGGAAAAAGTACAGTGACATTTAATTTGGCCGTCTGGCTGGCATTAAATGATTATTGCGTTAAGGTCTTTGATTTAGATCCACAAGCAACACTCAGTGATGTGGGCGATATTCGTAAAGAAGATGAATATGAACCTATTATTTCTATTAGCAATTCGCTGGATGATTTGGATTTATCTAAACAGTCTAAAGAGGATGAAATACTGATTGATATTGGCACCGCGGATACTCAATCAATGAAAAAAGCCATTGCTTTAACCAATCGTATTATTGTTCCTGTACCACCTAGTCAGGCTGATATTTGGTCAACACAACGCTTTATAAAAATGGTCGTTGATATTTGTGGTAAGGATAATATGCCACAGATGTTAGGCTTTGTTAATCGTGCTGATACTCATAAGGGAGTACGTGAGACAGGAGAAGCAGAAGATGCACTCAAAATACTCCCCTATATTGATTTAATAGGTACACGCTTATATCAAAGAACAACCTATAGGCGTTCTTTTAGTGAAGGTCTTGCGGTGTTTGAACTTGAACCCAAAGGCAAAGCAGCAGCAGAAGTGAATAAGTTTGCCAGTATGATTTACCCAGCATAAAATAGCTTATTAGTGTATTCTAATAAGCTAAAAATAAAGCTACCTATGACTATTATTTTCTTTTATAATAATACAAGAACACTATTATATTAATGACCTGTTAATGTGATTAATGCTTGGGAGAGACAATAAATGCCGATTAAAAGGTTATATCATAAACTGACTGCCGAAACTGTACCAGCAGATGCCGCGGGTTTTGATTCAGATACACTAGACAAGCGTAAAAAAGAGGTTGATGTTAAAGGTCAACGTTTACAACTTATTGTTTATTCAGCATTATTTGCATTTATTATCTTAGCAGCTTATGGGTATTATCTTATTTTTAATCTTACTCATGATGTTCATTCAATGTCTAATGATGTCAGGCAGATGAGTCAGGCAGTGAGTGGTATGTCACACTCAGTTATTATGAATATGGATGTTATTTCAGAAAGTATTGTGAAAATGCAATCCAGCACCCAATTAATGAGTCGTGTGGTCGCAGATTCTCTGCCTGAAATGACTAAAAATACGACTATCATGACGCAAACTGCTCAAAATGTGAATGCTCGCATTAATGATATTAGTGCGGATATTCAGATCATGAGTGTCAGTATGGTTGCCATGCAACGTGATATGTGGAGTATGAATGATACTTTTAGCAATCCAGTAGAAAGTATTTTTCATAATATGATGCCTTGGAGTAATAAAAAACAAGGTTCATCGGGTCCTTTATATTTTAGGCAACCCATGCGTTAAAATGATTGTTTTTTAATGTTTAATTATTTGTTTAGGAGAGGGTATCACCCATGTTTGAAAGTCCGACTACACTGCTTCAGTCACGTTTAAAGAGTTTGAAAGAAAACCTTGCCACTGAAAATCCTATTTTAGTGGATGCCGTTAACTCTTTTCAAGATTTAGATAAAGTGGGTTATGAAACAGGTCTGTTAGCAACTGATGAATCTTTTGCGACTAAAATTTCATGGTGGCCCTTAATTTCAATTTTAGGGACTTTCTCAGCAGGAAAGTCTTCGTTTATTAATAGCTATTTAGGTGTCAATCTACAGTTAACAGGTAATCAAGCGGTTGATGATAAATTTACAGTCATCACTTATAGTCAGGAAGAAAAACCCCGAGTATTGCCAGGTTTAGCACTGGATGCCGATCCACGTTTACCTTTTTATCAAATCAGTGAAGCCATAGAAAAAGTTTCTACAGGAGAGGGCAGTCGAGTTGATACTTATTTACAACTTAAAACCTGTAAAAGTGATGCACTAAAAGGTAGAATTTTAATTGATTCCCCTGGATTTGATGCGGATGATCAACGTAATGCAACGCTTAGAATTACCGATCATATTATTGATTTAGCGGATTTAGTGATGGTCTTTTTTGATGCTCGACATCCAGAACCTGGTGCGATGAAAGATACTCTACAACATTTGGTTGAAGGGACGATCAAACGTAATGATACCAGTAAATTCTTATTTATTTTAAATCAAATGGATACTACGGCTAAGGAAGATAATTCTGAGCAAGTGGTGGCCGCATGGCAACGTGCTATTGTACAAACAGGACTGTCAGCAGGTCGTTTTTATTGTATTTATAATGAAAAAACAGCGCCTATTATTGAAGATGAACAAATGCGCAAGCGTTATAAAGAAAAGCTTGATTTTGATATGAGTGAAATCAATCAACGTATGCAGGAAGTAGGTGTTGAACGAGTGTATCGTATTATTGGTGCTTTAGAAAATACAGCTAATGGTATAGAACGTGTTGCAATACCAAAAATAACAAAAGCATTAGACTCATGGTCTCGTACGGTATTAAAAATTGATGCAGTATTATTGGGCTTATTAATTGCTATCCTATTGGGTATTTCATATTATGCTAATTATTGGATTGACGGTTCATTCCAACCATTTTGGCTAGAATCTTTTTCAGATAATCCGATTCTACAAAGTATTGTTTTAGGTGTTTTTGTGCTGATATTAACAATACTACATTTTAAAGTACGTCGTTTTATGGCTCATAAAATTGCTAAAAAATTACCCACTGAAAATGGACCAGGTAATATTGCAGGTGCTTTTCTAAAGAGTACACATCCTATACGCAGTATTTTTATGTCTACACCCTCAGGTTGGCGTAAAAAAAGTCGCCAAGTGATTGAGCAAGTACGTAATCAGGCAGACAATTTTGTAAAATTACTGAATGATAATTTTACTGATCCATTAGGGCGTAGAGAAGCTGAAGGTTTAATAGAAAAAAAGAAGGCGGATGTTGCGAAATCATAATGAAGGAATGTTATTCTTTATCGTCAGTAAAGGTTCTATCTAGGAACAAATATTTATGAACTTTGAAAAAGTATCTTTTGCTTTTTTTGTTGTGTTTGCTCTGACCATTAATTTTGGTTTTTTCATTGGTGACATTGATGAACCAAAACACCATCATGTCTTTGAATTATTTCTTGCCATCATCATTAGTTTAATTGCCACTGTTATTAAACTTGGTGATCGATCACACATTGGTGCAGTATTATTAGCAACCAGTTTAGTTGCAGATATTCATCTTATTGCCGCGGCTATTATTTGGGGCTTTGCTGAACATATTTCAGCAAGTGGTGTAGGCCCAGATGTCATGGCAACCATTGTTTCAGTATCAGGGGGTGCTTTGATTGCCAACTTGACATCTGTGGTATTATTAGTCATTGAAACGACTGTTGTTCGACGTTAACTTTAAACTATTTTATCCTCTCTTTTATGAGACAAGATAATTTACTGACAGACTAATGAATAGTTTTATTTTTATATTGCTCAAACGAATAAGATTACCCATAATATTGCTTATTTCTAGCTATGCAATTGTTATTTTGGGGTTTGTACTGATACCCGGTCAGGATGATCAGGGCAATGTTTGGCAGATGAGTTTTTTTCATGCTTTTTATTTTGTCAGTTTTATGGGTTCTACAATAGGTTTTGGAGAAATCCCCTATGAATTTACAGATGCTCAGAGAATGTGGACAATTTTTGCAATTTATACAACAGTCACTATTTGGCTGTATAGTATTGGTGCCATTCTTAATGCTTTACAAAATCCTGTTTTAAAAAAAATTCTAAGAGAGAATGATTTTAAAAAAAAAGTACAGGGCATTAAAGAACCTTTTTATCTTATTTGTGGTTATGGTGATACAGGAGAATTATTAGCACACGAACTCTCGGCTAATAATATTTTATCCGTGGTACTGGATATTGAACAGGAACGCATTGATAACCTACAAATAGATGAACCCGATATTGATATTCCAGCATTAGCCGCTAATGCTGCCTATCCTGATGTCTTAGAAAGTGCAGGTTTAACTCATGCCTACTGCAAAGGTGTTATTGCTTTAACCAATAAAGATTCAGTTAATCTAAAAATTGCCATCACAGCACGTTTACTCAATAAAAAACGTCTTTTAGAACATGATTTAATGGTTATTTGTCGTGCACAAAGTGTAGAAGTAGAAGTGAATATGGCTTCCTTCGGTACATCACATATTATTAATCCTTATGATATTTATGCCAGACGCTTGGCTTTATCTGTGCGTTCACCCAGTGCCTACCTAATTTACGAATGGTTGACCAATCCTTACCATAAAGTAAGAAAAGAACCCATAAAACCCCCTAGAGGCACTTGGGTGGTCTGTGGTTATGGGCGTTTTGGTAAAGCAATTTCAAGACATTTGAATTATGTGGGTATCAAAACAATTATTATTGAAGCAAAGCCAGACTTAACGCAAGCTCCAGAAGGAACAATAGCAGGAAAAGGCACGGAATCCGTGACATTAAGAGAGGCAAAAATTACAGATGCTGTTGCTATTGTTGCAGGTACTGACAATGATGCGAATAATCTTTCTATTGTGATTAGTGCTCAAGATGAAATGAGTCGTTATTATAAAGGACAAAGGAGAGAACAAGAATATTATGATAAATATTATTCAAATACAGAAGGTGACAGCCAAGAAGAAATCAGTAACCATCATTATCATAAAAAATTATTTTCAATTGCTAGACAAAATTTTGGACGCAATAAAAAAGTGTTTGAAAAAGCTGAACTGGACTTTATTATGCAACCTGCCAGTATTGTGGCAGGAGAAATTCTTTCTATTATAAAAACACCTCTTATGTCTACCTTTTTATCCTTAGCAAGAAGGCAAAAAGATAAGTGGGCAAATATTTTAATCAGTCGTATTAGTAGTTTTATTGATAATAGTGCAACGACATGGATGTTAGAAATTTCAGAGAAACAAACACCTGCTTTAATGAGTTTTTTACAAAGTAGTCACATTACGATCAAACATATTAGTAGTGATCCTGATAATAGAGAAAATTTATTGGATTGCGTTGTTTTATTAGTGCATCGTAAAAAAATATCACCATTAGGTGAGCGTAAAGGTATATTGAATGTTGATGAACCCATTAAACATATTAATTTTTTACTGCCTAATGATGAATTTGAAATTAAAAAAGGGGATCAATTGCTGATTTGTGGTGATATAATCAGCAAGCAAATGATGTGCCGTGTTGTTAATAGTCATAAGGATTATAATTATATTCATACAGGGTGTGAATTGGGAGGTAGTTATTTTTGGCAATGGCTATATAAGAAAAACTATCTTACTAAAGAGAATGTAAATAATGTTCAAAAAGAATAATAAAAATATGCAATTGACTGATAAAGGATTATATATGTTATTGCTTATTTTCAATTGTTTATTACTAGAAGTAACCTATGCAAGAGGGCATTATATATTTCCAGATGAAATTGATCAGTCTTCTAACACATTTCAATATAATCAAGCCTCTTCAATTCAAAAAAAGCACTGGAATTACCCTCAATATGTTACAGATTTAACAACTGAAAATTCTGTTGATAATAAGCAACCCCCTTTATACAACAATAATTTTCGTGATCAATATCGTTATCCTAAAGAAAATAATATGAAAAATAAACTCTTTAGATTTTCACAGCCTATTTATCCTAGTGATTTAGAAACGAGTAACCATACTATTAAACCCATAAGATACAAGGATAAAAATTATAATCTATCAGAGGATACAATCGATCATTTACCTTATCATATCCCTAATGCTCCAAAAATAATAAAACATCCCA
>JAGLFC010000021.1 GCA_023144715.1 Gammaproteobacteria bacterium
AAGAAGAAAAAGATAAAGTTGAAAGTTGGCATGAAATTTACCCTGGATTAGCCCCCAAAATTATTGATTATCAAAAACAAGGCAGTTCAGCCTCTATTTTGATTGAACATTTACCCGGCTATACCTATGAAAAAATTTTATTAACCGAATCTAATAAATTATTGAATGACGCACGCTTCCATTTATTTAAAATTTTGAAAAAAATTTGGAAAGAAACGTATGTTGCCAATAAAGTTTGTGCCGGTTATATGACACAATTGAATAAGCGTCTTGATGCCGTTTATTCAATTCATCCTGAATTTATACAATTAGAGAGTAATATTTGTGGTCGTTCTGTACTTGATTTTAATACATTGCTCAAAAAAGCCACAGCATTTGAAGAAAAATACGCCATTGCTCCTTTTTCAGTCTATATTCATGGTGACCTAAATGTTGATAATATCATTTATGATCCACAAGAAAAAAAGATCAACCTCATTGATCTACACCGCTCTCAATATATGGATTATATTCAAGATATTTCTGTATTTATGGTCTCTAATTATCGATTGCAGGTACTTGATCGACCCTTACGACGCAGAATATTAGAAACAGCACTGGTGTTTTATTATTGCACTCAAAAATACGCCAAAAAAATGCACGATGACACCTTTAATGTGCGTTTGGCATTAGGATTGGCACGCTCATTGGTGACATCCACGCGCTTTATTTTGGATAAAACATTGGCAGAAGCCATGTATATTCGTTCACGCTATTTAATTGAAAGTGTATTAAAAACCCCCAAACACAAACTTTCCAGTTATCAACTTCCCATTAAAGATATTTTTACAGGTTAATACTATGAACAACAACAGAGATACTATTGCGACCGCACTGCTCCAAGAACACACCTTAGTCAGTGAAACACTGAATTTACAAATAGGGCATTGTCGTTTGGATTTACGCTCTAATTCCAGTGAACTCATCAGCAAATTACAACATTATTTTGCCAGTTGTGAGGTACTCGGTGATCACGGTACAGCACACATTAATATTATTGCTATAGAAAGTGAATCACCTGAGCTGAATATTGATTTTATTGATTGGAAGCGTGAACCCGGCAAATCAGGACGTAAAGATGAATACTGTGATCTTGATGGTGTGGGTCTTGAGAGTGCCAGAGTGGTGCGAAAAGTCCGCACAGGTATGGTCTTTTTACAAAGCCAAGAAACAGTGATGGCAGCTGGACCGTGTATACAATACGATAATCAAGTGATTAATTTTATTAATTCACAATATATGAATTGGCTACAGCAACAAGATTGGCTTATATGTCACGCCTCTGGATTAGTGCTTGAAGATAAAGGTTTAGCCATTGCAGGTTTCTCAGGCGGTGGTAAATCCACTCTCATGCTGAACTTTATGAATGATCCAAAAGTCACTTATATGACTAATGATCGACTGTTTATCGGTCAATCAGAGGGTAAAATTGAAATGTCGGGTATTCCTAAATTACCACGCATTAATCCCGGCACTATTATCGGTAATCCTGTCTTACATCCATTAATGTCTCAAGAAGATTTAGCCACCTATCAAGCAATGGAACAAGAAAAATTGTGGGATATTGAAGAAAAATATGATGTCTCTATTCAAGACATTTATGGTGAACAGCGTATACAAAATAATGCTTTTTTAAATACCTTTGTTATTTTAAACTGGCAACGAGGCAGTGAAGAACCTGTTGCTTTAACTCAAGTGGATATATCACAACGCCGTGATTTGCTCAAAGCCATTATGAAATCATCAGGTCCTTTTTATCAAGATAAAGCAGGTGTTTTTGAAACAGATACCTTTGATTTTGATGAAGAGGCCTATTTATCATTATTAGCGGATGTGAATGTGTATGAAGCTCATGGACAAATTGATTTTCAACAACTCACAAAATTATGTTTAGATGTATTAGCCTAAAGAGCGAGTAATCATAATGAACTATGAACTCATGTTATTAAGACATGGTAAATCAGACTGGGATAATGATGCCAGTGATTTTGATCGTCCTGTCACTGATCGTGGCAAAAAAGGTGCTCAACGGATTGGCTCTTGGTTGGCACAGCACAATTTAAAACCTGATCGAGTCCTGAGTTCACCAGCGGTGCGAGCCAAGTATACCGCTCAAAAAATGATGAAGGCAATGGGTGAAACAGACCAGTCAATTTTTTATGATCAACGTATTTATGAAGCAGATCTTGATGAATTATTAGAGGTGTTAGCAGAAGTACCTCGCTCAATTCATCGAGTCATGTTAGTGGGACATAATCCCAGTTTAGAGCAACTCTTATGTTATCTCTGTGAAGAAAAAATAGAGCGTACCCATAAGGGAAAACTCTTGACGACTACCGCATTGGCACACTTATCACTCTCTGTTTCTTGGGATAAATTACTCGGTGAATTAACCAAAAAAAGTGCCAAACTGATGAGTATCCAACGTTCTAAGCAATTACCTAAAACATTTCCCTATCCTTACGCAGATGGTCGAAAATGTCGTGAACAACGTATTCGACCTGCTTATTATTATACGCAATCCTCTATTATTCCTTATCGTTACCAGCAAGGTGAATTGGAAATTTTAGTGGTCTTATCTAGCCAAGAAAAACACTATGTTGTGCCTAAAGGTATTAAAGAACTTGGCATGAGCTTAAAAGAATCCGCTGAAAAAGAAGCCTTAGAAGAAGCAGGTATTAAAGGGCGTGTCAGTGCCGAACCGATAGGTGTTTATTACTATCAAAAGTGGCAAGCACGCACCAACGTCACCGTTTATGCAATGGAAGTCACTGTTATGCTGGACGAGCAAGAATGGTCAGAAAAGCATCGTGGACGACACTGGGTTAATGCTGATAAAGCCGTTCAAAAATTAAAAGAACAGGCTTTAAAACCAATGATTCTTAGCTTACACACTAATACATCATTATAAAAGCAATATCATCATAAGGGCAAAGCAATGAGACAAAATAAAAAAACATTTTCACATTTATCCTTACAAGATGCTCAATCTATTCAGCCTATTCTAAAAGCAATTGAAAAAGGTATTATAAAAGGTAAAATGACCTTTAGTGATGAAGAAGATACGATTGAACTGAAACCTGAAGGTTTATTAAGATTCAAATTAACGGCCTCAGAATCTGACACCAAACACCAACTTAATATAAAAATTAGCTGGAATATTGATGATCCAAAATTAGATGATAAATCTATATTATCCGTCACTTCAGGCTGTTTAGGTAAAAAATAAACACTATGAGAGTTTTACAACTTTTTATTGAAATTACTTTTATTGGTAGTTTGGCAATACTTGGATTTAATAATTTAATCTCTTTGCCAACACTATTATTTGATGATCTAACACAGACTCATATTAGTTTTTCATTTGATTTTATTGTGTTAGCGTGGTTATTTGGATTTTTTATTAATATCCTCTCAGAACTTTTTTTAGCACCGTTTGCTCGTTGGGTCGAAAACCGTTGGATGTTACGTAATGGTAATCCTGTATTAGTATTAGAACGTTTGCGTTATGATCTATACGCTAAATGTTCCAGCAAAGATCTGATTCAAAGAATAGAATATCACCGTTCCTTAATACGTTTATCACGTTGTATCGTGTCAGGCACATTTTTATATTTTATTTTAGCGATTATTCTGAGCCATTATTTTCAAGTATTGATCGCATTTATTATTATACTTTTTGCTGCCTTTGCCTATTATCGAGCCTTAATTTGGTCAGTCAAATCAATTTATTATTCATGGATTTCCATCAAAAAAAATAGTGATTCACTATCTCAAATAGCTTTTCAAATGTCTCCTAACCTTCCTCCTCAAGTCTCTTTGGCTAAAATTAATACGCATGATCCTTCCTTAGGAATTTCTATCGTTGCCTTTACAGGGGGAACAGGTTTTCGCGATATTAATATGGCTCTTGCTCAAAAGACTCAAAATATTACTCGTGTTGTGCCAATATGGGATAATGGCGGTAGCTCCAAAGCATTACGAGAAAATTTTTCCTTAATGCCTGTGGGTGATATTCGTCATGCAATCATGACACAAGCGCATGGTGAAGGTCGAGTAGGTTCAATGGTTAAATTATTTAACTGGCGTTTATCTAATACAGGTGATAATAAAAAGTTACTCAATGAACTACAAGGCTTTGTTAATAATGAACACCCCTTAATGCAATCACTGGATCCCAGTTTGGGTAATGTCATTGTCAATTACCTTAAACATTTTTATGATTCATTAATGTCAGATTCATCAAGTTTAGAGGTATCGGGCTTAGAAGATACTGACATAATGGATCTTAAAAATGGTAGCATTGGTAATTTTGTTCTTGTGGGCAGTTATTTTGCTCATAATAAAGATATTAATACCGCTATTTATGTTTTTCGTCAATTATGTTCTATTAAAGGAAATGTCTGGCCAATTTCTAAAGCCAATGATTTGCATATTGTGGCACATTTAGATAACGGACACACCCTATCAGGACAATCAAATGTCACTATGATTAATCGTTTAGACATACAATCAAGAATTAAGTACATTAGCTTTAGTGATAATTTAGCATTAAATAGCCCGTCTTTAACTATTTCTGCTAACCCGATGGTATTGGATGCCTTAGAAAAAGCAGAAGTCATTGTGTTTGGTCCAGGTAGTTTTTTTACCAGTGTGTTACCACATATCAAAGTCGATGGCATTGCAGATGCGTTATCAAAACGAGATGTTCCTAAAGTGTTTATTGGTAATCTCTTAGAAGATAATGAGTGTTATGGCTATTCATTAGAAGAAATTATGGATATTTTTATTAAGACATGCAATCAACATGCAACCATTAAACGGCCTGCTAATAAATACATCACCCATATTATTGCTCATAGTAGCCATACAATGGGCGAATACACGCATAATAATAAACGTTACCTACCCTTGGGTCACAATATTGAACGCTTTAATCATGATGGTATCAGTATTATTATTAATGATTTTGAAAATCCATGGAAAAGAGGTGGACATGATCCCGTGTGTATTTCAGAGTATTTACTGAATATCACACACACTTAAAAACCTCTTAAAAATTATTTATCAAGTAACTCTATAATGGTTCTACGAATTGTTTCTTGTTGTTTAATATCCGTAATAATTTGCTTATTTTCGCCACGAATCACAAAAACATCTTCTACCTTATCACCAAAGGTTGATATTTTAGCATTATCTAAAGAGACCTTACATTGAATAAGTGCTTGTCCAATATGAGATAAAAGTGCGGGGCGATTAGTCGCAGAAATTGTCATTAGCGTTTGATTATTTTCCAGATCTTCATCAAATTGTACATCTGTTTTATGTACAAATTGTTTTTCTGTTCGAGAGAGTCTCTGATTAATAATGGGTATTTCATCATTTTTTTGAGATAAAACCTCTTGGAGTGTATGCTGAATCATAGCGATTCGTTCTTCATCGGTCACAACTGAACCATCTTCTTCTAATACAAAATAGGTATGATACGCACAACCATGAGACGCAGTAATAGTGATGGCTTCCGTCACATTAAGTACTAATTTTGATAATGTTGCTGTGACCAGTGCAAACACATAATCTTCTTCTTTGGTATAAATAAATATTTCTGTCCCTCCCCTCTCTTCCTGAGTTTGAATGAGAACAATCGGTTTTTTAGTATGTGGCTCAGGATTTTTTTGATCAGCCTTTAAAATAGCTCGAGCTTGCCAAACAATTTCTTCTACTTGAAGTTTAATAAAATATTCATTAGGTAAATTTGACCAAAGTTGTAATACTTTTTCAGGTAAATAATGATCAGCAACCAGTGTTTCTAACGCAATAGTTTTACAATTTTTGATACATTCATCTTGTTGCTGAGGATTATCAAGCCCTTTATTTAAGGCCGCTTTAGTCAGATTATATAATTGTACTAAGAGAGAATCTTTCCAGCTATTCCATACTTTTGGGCTAGTGGCTCTAATATCAGATACGGTCAACATATAAAGATAATCTAGGTAATGACTCTCACCAACCAATAAGGCAAACTCATAAATAATAGCGGGATCATTAATATCCTTACGCTGTGCAGTCATTGACATCACCAAATGATTACGCACTAACCATGTCACCAAACGAGTATCTTTATGATTGAGATCATGGGTTAAACAAAATTGTTCCGCATCTATTGCTCCCCATTCCTCATGACGACCACCACGCCCTTTACCAATATCATGAAATAATGCAGCTAAATATAAAAGCTCTGGCTTGGCAATAGAGCGGGCAATGTTACTGGCCAGTGGTAATTCATGATTATGCTTTTTCACAAAAAGACGGCGGGCATTACGCAATACTTTTAACGTATGTTCATCAACAGTATAAGCATGATAGAGATCATGTTGCATCTGCCCAACAATTTTTTTAAACTCTGGAATATAGGCTGCTAATACACCATAACGATTCATACGTCGCATTTCATGCGTAATACCAAAAGGCTGACGTATAATTTCCATAAATAAACTACGACAACGAATATCATTACGAAAGCTTTTATCAATTAAATAACCATTCGCACGGATCAATCGAATAGTACTGGCTCGCACGCCTTTAAGCTCAGTATTTTGGCATAATAAAAGAAAAATCTCTAAGAGAGCAAAAGGATGATGTCTAAAAACACTTTTATTAGCCGCCGCAATATAGCCCTTATAATTGATAAAACGACGATTAATTTTTATTGGCTTGGTATCATCATCACTGAATATAATCACTTCTTGAAAATATTGTAAGAGCATTTCATTAAGACGTTCTAGCTCCATGACCATTTGATAATAATCAGCCATAAAATATTCAACCGCTAACTTTCCATTGCCCTCTTGATAACACAGTTGTTCTGCTAATTCCCGTTGATAATCAAATAATAAACGCTCTTCATGACGTTTACATAATACATGTAATGCAAAGCGAATTTTCCATAAAAAGTTTTGCCCTTGCTCTAATTGCTCATATTCATGAGGTGTTAAAAAGTTATGACCGACTAACTCTTTTAGGCTATCTACATTAAAATGTCGTTTGGCAACCCAACCAATAATTTGTATATCACGCAAGCCACCAGGGCCTTCTTTAATATTAGGTTCCAAATTATAGGCAGTTTCATTAAATTTAAGATAACGTCTATGTTTTTCTTCTATTTTAGCAGAGGTGAATTCTTTAGTGGGCCACATATTATCAGGATTGAGTTGATTGGATAATTGCTGATAAAGATTTTTATCTCCCGTAATCAAGCGTGATTCCATCAAATTACTAATAATGGTAATGTCATTTTTAGCTTCTTCAACACATTCATCAACCGTGCGTACACTATGACCAATTTCCAGACCAATGTCCCATAATAAAGTAATGAACATTTGAAGGTTATCAACAAATTCTTGCTGTTCTATAGAACTTGAAGAAGTATTATGAATATCATGTTCAGCATCATGTAAGAGTAATAAATCGACATCACTATAAGGATGCAACTCACCCCGTCCATAACCACCCACTGCGACAAGAGAAGCATTATCTGCCAAATGATAATAAGACCATGCCAACGTTAAAATAATATCTATTGCTAAAGAACGTTCTTTAATCAGGTGGATAATATTATGTTTTGCCTGAAATTGTTCGACTTGCTTGTCATAAATAGCGTTAACTGCTTTTTTTAAGGGAACTAAGGGTATTTGACTCTCAGCTAATTCTGTTTGCAGAGTTTTAAAATCATAGAGTGACTCTAAAGCATGAGGGATAGAAAGCGAGGTAGAAAGTGGCATTATATGTCCTTATGAACGTTCTTCATCACGAAGTGTAAGTATTTCACAGCCATCCGCTGTGACCAGTAAAGTATGTTCCCATTGAGCGGATAAACTACGATCTTTTGTCACGACCGTCCATTTATCGGGTAATACACGAATATGGCGTTTGCCTGCATTGATCATGGGTTCAATAGTAAACGTCATCCCTTCTTGCAACTGTTCTTTTGTACCTGGATTACCATAGTGTACGACTTGAGGAGCTTCATGAAATTGTAAGCCAATACCGTGACCACAATATTCTTTTACAACAGAAAAATTATTTTTTTCAGCATGTTGGGTAATAGCATAACCAATATCACCTAAATAAGTACCGGGCTTGACCAAATCAATACCAATAAAGAGGCATTCTTGGCTGATTCGAGAAAGACGTTGAGCAAGCACTGAAGGTTTTCCTAAAAAAAACATTTTGCTGGTATCACCATGATAACCATCCTTAATGACAGTAATATCAATATTGATAATATCTGTACTTTTCAGTGTTTTATCACTTGGAATTCCATGACAAATTTGATTATTGACAGAGGTGCAAATAGATTTTGGAAAACCATGATAGTTAAGTGGGGCAGGAATAGTGTTTTGTTCATTGACCATATAATCATGACAGATAGTATTTAGCTCATCTGTCGTAATACCTACTTTTACATAAGGTTCTATCATTTCTAATACTTCAGCTGCGAGTTGACCTGCAATACGCATTTTTTCAATTTCTTCTGGTGTTTTTATAGTAATACTCATAATATGATCACTTCTTTGTTATAGCTGAAATAAAAGTTAACGATTTTCTATTATACCTTTTTCAATAAATAATTAACCTGATAAATTTAATTGTGCCAATATATTTGACCAATTTCCATTTTTATACTATTAGTTATAAGAATAGCAATTTCGGAGGAAACATGAATCCAATACTAAGGATCTTACTTACTTTCTTGTTAATATCAGGAATTATTAATGTCAATGCGACAGAAACAGCAGTAAACCATGAAGAAATATCAAAAACGATTGAAAATCTCTATCCCAATCGTAAGTTTTATCCTCAATTGACTTATATTTCCACGGAACAGATGGCAGATGCGGTCAGATTAAATCAATATAATGTGATTGATGCCAGACCCAAACTAGGCTATCAAACATTACATATTAAAAAAGCTTATAATTTTTCTGCAAAAGATAAACAGTTTAATAAAAAAATCATAGATATTACACATACCAATAAAAAACCAATTGTATTTTATTGTGGTGGTTTAGCCTGTTTAAAAAGTTATAAAGCCAGTTTAAAAGCCATTAAATTATTACGCAGTCAAAATATCACACAGGATATTTTAACCTATGATTCAGGTATCAGTGCCTTTGCTTACGCCAATCCTGAACTTGTATTAAAGCATGGTCAAAAAGTATCTATAGAAAATCCTCTACTGGATATGAAAAAACTAAAAAAACATGCCAAAAGTGCGATGGCGTTTACTCAATTAATTAATAATGATAAAAATAAAAACTATGCTATTTTAGATGTCAGAGAAGCTCAACAAAGAATGTTACGCAAGTTATTTATATTTAAGCAAGAGAAAAAAATAACGGTGTTTGAACCTGAAAAATTAATTGCCTATTTTAATAAGCTCAAGCAATCTGGTCAAACCTTAATGGTATACGGTTCTGTAGAAAAGCAGATAGAATCATTATACCCCCTTATTATAACAGCAGGGATAATGCGCTGGTTTTATCTTGAAGGCGGTGAAGTGGCTTATAGTAATTATATGATCAATAAACATGTTAATACTGAAGGCTAAGCACACCTATTTGGCTTAAAATCAGGCTAAAAAATATAATATTGATCATACGAGCAAAAGGTTTAGTGTGTTTATCTGCCCAAAAATAAGCACTCCAAAGCGGTTTAAAAGCAAACAAAAGTAAACTAAAATGAATAAAAATAGCCACTGCCATTAATTTTGCACTGGTCACACTCGCGATGTAAAATAAAATGGAATTATAAGTGGCTAAAAAGAAAAAAGCACCAAAATAAGGATATTCTATATCGCCACAATTGAATTTTTTTGGATAAATTGACATGCTCAAAGCAAAAAATGTAAAACTGAAGACCCCAAATACTAAACCATAAGCCATCACTTTATTACTACTGATAATCAATGATGAGTCATTCAATAGATGATTGTTTAATAACAACCAAAAAATTGCCAAAAAAATACACTGTATAACAGCACCTAAACCTAATAAATAAAGAGGATGTGTCCTTAATTCATACCATAGTTTAGATTCATCAGTATTATCTTTTCCATACGGAATGGCAAGACACATGTTACACCCTCTTATTTTTACAAAATAATCATTAAGTATTTTATTATACTAAAAGTGAAACATTAAACAGTAACTCAAGTTACATTTTAATGGGGTATTAATAAAATTCCTGAGCGGCTTTCATCCTGCGATAAATTTTAGTACGTTTATTAATGCTCAAAGCTTCTACAATACGTTGTATAGCTTGTGCATAAGCCTCATCAAAACCATAGAGATCAATACTAATACTGCCCCAAGAAATATTGCCATTAGGCAAACGAATACGTAATTTAAAAATATCACCCGTCTGGGTTTCACTTCTTTTATGTGGGTGTGTCAAACCAATAATACGTCCATTTTGATGAAATTTTACTGGATTAGCACTCTCCATTTCTTGCTGATATTCAGTTTGATAATTCAGTAATTCTTTATCTCTGGCTTTGGCTATTGAACGAATTTCACGTTCACGTTTTTTTGTGACAGGTTTGCCATTAACCGTTAGATAATACACTTCATCATAAATTTCATCACCAATTTTACGATAGACTCTAAGACGATGCCCGTAGTGAGCATTATTTTCTGATACACCCATTTTTCACCCAATGTTTTTAAAATATTTTGCGATAACAGCACAATATTAAAGGGGTATTTAAAATGAAAAAATGATCTCGATCAGATATAATAGAATTAATTAAGAATATTATAAATTAATTCTATTAGCCTCCCGTCATCGACATAAAACGAACGATTTTTTCTGGTTTTTCATTAAATTCATGCTTGAGTGGTTTTAAGTTAATCGCATCACGAATCACTTGGTCTAGATCATCATCACTGATATTATTACGTAATAAAGGACGTAATTCATAGCTATATTCATCGCCCAAACACATATATAATATCCCTGTTGCCGAAAGACGCACACGATTACACGTATCACAAAAATGCTGTGAAATAGGCGTGATAAAACCAATTTTTAAATCAGTACCTACCACTTGCACATAACGTGCCGGCCCTGCACCTGCCATAACGGCAGGTATCAGCTCATATTTTTTTTCTAAACGCTGCTCTATTTTATTTAAATCAATATAATAATCAACTGCATCACGTCCTGTATCACCCATTGGCATGGTTTCAATAAAACGTAAGGTAAATTCATGTGCCTGACAAAAATCAACCATTGCTTCTACATCATCATCATTAACCCCCTTCATAATCACCATATTGATTTTTATAGGGTGTAAGCCAACGGCTTTTGCTGCTAATAAACCTTCAATGACTTTATCCAATTTACCTTGAGTAATTTTTTTAAATTTAATAGGATCAACCGTATCAAGGCTCACATTAATGCGTGAAATACCTGCATTATGCAAACTACTCGCATGTTTTGCCAACTGCATCGCATTGGTACTCAATGAGAGATCTTTTAATCCAGGTAAGGCCGCGAGACGTTTGGCTAAAATAGGCAAATCTTTACGCACCAAAGGTTCACCTCCTGTTAAACGTACCGAAGTGACCCCTAAACGAGTAAATGAAGCAATCACACGCTCTATTTCATCAAAACTAAGCCATTCCTCAGGCTCTTCATAATCAGAAAATCCCTCAGGCATACAATAAAAACAGCGCAGATCACAACGATCAGTAACAGAAAGACGTAAATATTTAATGGTTCGATTGTATTGGTCAATTAAGCTCATACTTCATTAAACCTCATCATTAGTGAAAAACAATATCAGATAATACTAAACTGCTTAAAAAATAAACAGTGTTTTAAAAAAATAGCCTAATCTAATACACTCTTATTGACTCAATAGAATTAAAGTGACACATTTTCAACCGCTTCAACCCACATTAATTCACACGCACCACCCCCTGTATCACGACGTGATAATGATGATTCCCAATGCCAACCATCAGCACGTTTTAGATTGACTAAATAACCCTTGAGACGAATCAATTGACCTTCCTTGATGGCATTAATTTGTTGAGTAATGGTCTCATTACTGGGAATAATGTGCATATTAGTACTGTGTTGTTCAATTTCTTTACGTGGAATTGGAAATTCATCAACACGCCAGAAAAAAAAGCGATGTCTTTGTGAAATATCAATATCCTTTAATATCGTTTCATCAGACATTCTGCCCCAACCTAGGGCTAAATCAACGGGTGCTATATGGCTTCCAGCATCAAAATAATACTGTTTTTTTGCCAATACTTTTGCCTCAATAACAAAACTTGCCTGAGGCTTAACTTCTATATCATTATAATAAAAAGGAGCAGTATCCGTACTTTTTTGTAAGGGTTCATTGGGAGCAATAACACCAGCCCCATAAGTCACAGTCGAAAATGGATTATTAAAGATGACACCACCGATAATAAGAATAAGGCTAATAATACCTAATTTATTGAGATTCATTCGCCAAACCTTTATCTAAATTAGGATATTTTAATAACAATTTAAACTGTGATAATAATTTTGCATTATCAATACGTCGTGACTCATTCATATAAGACAACATACCTGCTGATAATTGGGTATGTGCTTGCTGTAAGCTAATTTGAGGCGGTGCGGGTAAATTAACGGCTTGAGCGACTTTATTAAAATAATCACACATTGTGGTGGGGTGACCATCAGAACAATTAAATATACCTGTTATAACATCAGAAAAACCTGCTTTAATACAAATTTCTAATAAATCTTCAACATGAATACGATTGCTAAAAGGGGAATCTTCTGCTCTGACAATGGGAGTTTTTTCTTTAATGCGTTTTAAGGGCAGTTTACCTGCTCCATATAAACCCGATACTCGTAATATGACTAAAGGAATTGTCAATTGTTGGCAATAATGTTGAAACTGCTGTTCAGCATCCACTCGCCTATAAGCACGATCCACATTTGGCTGTAAGGGATGATCTTCATTGACCCATTGACCATGACAATTTCCATAAACACCTGTCGTGCTGATCAGTACTACTTTAGAAATTGATACGTTCATCAGTTGTAACATCTGTAAAAAATGAGTCACACGTATATCTTTTTGCCCTTGACGAGGTGGGGGTACAAAATAATAAAGAATAGAGTTTTGCATAGCACGTTTTATAATAGGGTATTTAGAGACTCTATTATCAGGTTTATCTAAGTCATAGCAGATACTGGACACGCCTAATTCCAAACATTTTTGATCACTTTTTTTTGAATGAACAACCGCTTGAATTTGATCTGCCTTGAGTAAATTTTTGGCTAATAATAATGGGATAAGTTTTTTCCCTAAATAACCACAACCCATAATTGTCACTGATTTTTTTTGCATCACATTTCCTATTAAATTGCATTTTTTTAAACTAATGCTTCCACCCTGCTCGTGCAATCGACCAAATATCTACTTTTTTAACCCCCTGATGCTTCAATACTTTTGCAACTTCGTTAACGGTACTGCCTGTGGTCATCACATCATCAATTAATGCAATATGAGTATAATTAATTTCTTTTTTTATTATAAACGCATTTTTAATATTCTGTTGTCTTTTTAAAGCACTCATTTCTGCTTGTAACTGTGTATAACGAGAACGAATGAGGGAAGAATAATCCAAAGGTAATTGATAATAAGATGAAAAAACACGTGCCAATTCTAATGCCTGATTATAACCACGCTGTTTAAGACGCTGATGGTGCATGGGAACAGGAATAATGATTTGTGGTAATTGAAAAGTATTCATCTTTTGGGTTTGTACAATAAAAAGTGTTGCTAATAAATCAGCATAATGAATTTTTTGATGATATTTTAACTGTTTAATCAGATACGCCATATCCTCTGTATAACCAAAAGGACTCACAACTTGATTATAATAATAGTGATGACTGAGGCAATTACCACAGATAGGAATCATTGAACCTAAATCAGGTTCTAAAGGTAAGGCACAACGTTGACAACAGTAATTGTTTAAGCTTAAATCATCTATACATGCGTCACATAAATCCAATGAATTTTGTGTTTTTTGTAAACAAAAAAGACAATGTCTTGGAATAATATTAGAGATATTAAATTTTTTGTGCCACCAGCATTGCTTCATTACGAAATCCTTTATCAATATCGCCTTGAAGTCCTTCTTCGCGGTAATAACGCACTCTCAATCCTGAAAAAAGCTCAAGTAGTTCATTAGGTTCTAAACGAAAATTATTATTTTTGGGGATAGTGGCTGTCATCTCAGTAGTGCCTACATCCTCTTCTTGCACAAAGGTTTGATAAAAGATTAATCCATTTTGTTTAAGAGCTAATTTTATGATAGGAATAATATCTCTTAATAAAAAACGACTGACAATAATGACATCAAAACCTTCATTTATCATTTGTTGTTGTTCTTCCACTTGGCTAATATCACTTTGCCTAATGGACAGATTAAGGTGTCGTTCATGAGCAAATTCTTGTATTTTATGAACCGCTGAATCTGAAATATCCCAAGCATGACTCACAAAACCTAACTCTGCCATCCTGAGTGCATTTCCGCCTAAGCCACAGGCTAAATCCAGTGATTTACCATGAGAAGATAAAAGATGCTGGTTAAGTTTGAGTACCTGAATTACTTCATTAGGGACTTGTATTTCATTATAACGATTATTCCATTTTTTTCTTATATTTTTCATATTTTTTGTTAATTTAAAGGGCTTTAATCACTTAAATGTAGAGAAGCTTTCATTTTATGTTAACCTATGACAATTAAAAAATAAATGGCGTTAATCATATTCAAAATGATTTATAGAAAATTTTAGATGAAATAATAA
>JAGLFC010000022.1 GCA_023144715.1 Gammaproteobacteria bacterium
TAAAAATGCTGACGGGCAATTTAGCCCCCACAAAGGGGAGCATTAAAATAGCGGGGATTGATCTCTTTGAACAACCCATTATTGCCAAATCTAAAATGGGTTACTTACCTGATACTCCCCCACTTTATAACGATCTAAGCGTGGATGAATATTTACTTTACTGTGCTCAATTACATCGTATTCATCCATCTGATATTCAGATGGCCTTAAACAGTGCAAAACAACGTTGTGGTTTAGTTGATCAGGCTCATCATATTATTAATACCCTTTCTAAGGGATTTCAGCAACGTGTGGGCATTGCTCAGGCAATTATCCATTCACCTGATATTGTTATTTTAGATGAGCCAACAGTGGGACTTGATCCCATTCAAATGATAGAAATCCGTAAACTGATTAAAGAATTAGGTGACACCCATAGTGTGATGATCTCCAGTCATATTTTGCCAGAAATTCAAACCATTTGCAGTCATGTACAAATTATTAATCAGGGAAAACTGGTCTTTAAAGCTTCCATTGAACAACTCAATCAACAGATGCAAACACACACCTTACGCATCCGTTGTACAAAATCCATTGATCAACAAAAAATTTCTGCCTTAGCTGGAGTCACTCATATTACTCAGGATAACAATGATTATTGTATACAATGTGCTTTGCCTGACATAAAATCAGAAGATAATATGATTAATACCGCACAACAAATTATTGAATTAGCTCAATATGAACAATGGGGCTTATATGAAATTGTGTCTGAACAACAATCCTTAGAAGATATTTTTATGTCTTTAACAACAGGAGCCAATACTTGATTAGAATCATTGCTTGGCGTGAACTTAAAAATTTATTCTTATCACCGTTAGCTTGGGCAATATTGATCGTCACACACGTTATTTTATGTTATCAATTTTTGACTCAATTAGAAGCCTATATGCAGTTTCAGGCACAATTATCTGTTTCAGAACACTCTCCGGGAATGACTGACTTAGTGATTGCCCCATTATTGAAGAATACCGCAATTGTATTACTGATGATTATCCCTTTATTAACGATGCGTCTTATCAGCGAAGAACAAAAAAATAAAACATTGAGTTTACTCTTTAGTGCACCTATTTCTATGACACATATTATTTTAGGAAAATATTTAGGCATTTTGAGTTTTTTACTCATTTTAGTGATGCTGATTACTTTAATGCCATTATCACTGCTACTGGGTACCGCCATTGATTTAAGACAGCTTGCCTCTGCTGTGTTAGGGCTTTGTCTGGTATTAGCCTCCTTTACCGCAGTCGGTCTTTATATGTCTACTCGCACAAAACACCCTGCTATTGCTGCTATTAGTAGTTTTGGCATTTTATTATTACTATGGATGATTAATTTTGCAGGGCATAGTACTTATGCCGAACACACATTACATTCAGGAGGAGGATCTGTATTAAATTGGTTTTCTTTACTCAATCATTTTGAACCATTGCTTAATGGTGTCGTTTCCAGTGCTGATATTGCTTATTATTGTTTATTTATTAGTCTTTTTTTGGTTTTTTCTATTCGCCGTTTAGACTATTTACGTCTATCTTATTAACGATTATGAACATGAGTCTGCATTCAATCCATTATTTAAAACAACAAAATCATTTATTTACGGTGTTATTTTTAATTTTTATGGGCTTATTGGCTTTTTTAAGTACTCGTTATGTGTATGTATCCGATTGGACAAACAATCATCAAAATTCACTCAATAATAGGAGTGTCACACTCTTAGAAAAATTAGTAGGACCGATTGATATTATCTCCTACACCAATAATCAACACACTCGACAAGCCATACGCACATTAATGAAACGTTATCAGCAAAATAAAGCTGATATGACTCTGCGTTTTATTGATCCTAATCAAGATCCTGAAAAAACACGTGCATTAAATTTAAGTGTCGATGGTGAAATGTTGATTCATTATGAGGGGCGACAAGAAAATTTAACCCAATTATCTGAGCAAGATATAAGCAATACACTCTACCGACTGTTACGTGCCAATGCACGTAAACTATTATTTATTCAAGGGCATGGTGAACGCAGTCCGAAACAAGACGCTAATTTTGATCTAAGCCAATTTAGTCGTCATTTGAGCAAACAAGGTTTTTTAATTGATAGCCTCAATCTTGCTCAAGAAAAAGCCATTCCTGAAGACACCAGTCTACTTATTATTGCAGGGCCACAGGTTGCTTTATTACCTGCTGAAGTGACACTGATCATCAATTATATTAATACAGGGGGGCATTTATTGTGGCTTGCCGATCCGCTAAAAGTCAATCGTAATCATTCTATGTATGGCTTATTACCCTTAGCAAACTATTTAGGAATTGAATTTCTTGATGGTGTGGTCGTTGATCCCAATACCGAACACTATGATATTAAACGCCCTGATTATGCGATTATTACACAATATCCCCAACATGCCATTCATGAAGGTTTTTCTAGCGTCACACTCTTCCCACAAGTGGCAGGTATTGAACGATTACCCACATCTTTAAGTCATTATGGGAATAATAAGCCTCAATCTAAGCAACAAGCCTTTAAGCAATCAAATTTTTTAATGACCATTGAACAAAGTTGGATTGAAACGTCTCCTTTAAAAGAGACTCTCCACTTTAGTGATCTTTTAGATGTTATGGGGCCTATTACCATCGGTGTCGCATTGAATCGTTCAATCGAGTCCACCAATAAAGCAATTGCAAAAGAACAACGTATTGTGGTGATCGGTGATGGTGATTTTTTATCCAATACATTTTTAGGTAATGCGGGTAATTTAACACTGGGTTTAAATATTATTAATTGGCTCAGTCATGATGAACAATTTATTAATATTCCAACAGCCATTAAAGAGGATGTGATACTGGATTTATCACCGATTCAACTGTCTTTATTAGGAAGCTTTTTTCTATTATTAGTGCCTGCATTATTGCTATTAAGTGGTAGCTTGATCTGGTTCAAAAGACGTCAGAATTAATGCTTAATCGTCCATTATCTCGTGCTGATCAAGTCAATTTATTGTTATTAATAGCCATAGTCGTATTATCTTTATTGGCGTGGTATCAACCGGGGCTTCAAAAAATACACACCTATTTATTAAGTGCCTTAAAAAAAGAGACCATTCATCATATTGTCATTGAACACGCATCATTAGCAACCATTAAATTAAGTCGGGTGAATCAGTATTGGAGGATGGATGCCCCCTATCAATTACCTGCCAATCATTTAAGAGTAGAGACCATTCTTGCTTTAGCATCCGCTCGTAGTTACTCTCAATTTAAAGTAGCGGAGGCTGATCTCAAAATCTATCAACTGGATAAGCCTTTAATTTCTGTTCAACTCAATGAATATTCTTTTATGTTAGGCAGTACTGATCCCATCAATAAACAACGTTATGTGATGATGAACAGTGATACACTTTCTAATACGCAAACAGTACATTTAATTAATGGTGTGATCTACTATCAATTACGGGCGGCATTACATACGTTTATTTCACCTTCACTTTTACCCCCTCAAAGCAAAATTAACAGTATTCACTGGGCTAATAAAACAGTTACCATAGACAATAATCAACTTCAATTAACACCAGAAAATGCTCAAGTAAGTTCAGATAGTATGGTACAATTGCTACAAAATTGGCAAAAAATTCAAGCATCAAAGGTTGAACTTAAACCTTCTTTTACTATTGATAATGACGCATTACTTAAAGATAATAGTATCATCATTCATTACACACAAAATAATGATAAGGGTGAAGCATTATTGAAGACTATCACCTATGTCATTATTCAAGAGGGATCACAATTAAAATTATTACGTACTGATCTGAATATTGCCTACTGGATCAGTTCTCAACAATTGCACTATTTAACGCAATTATTGCCCATCAAACATACTTAATTCATATAAATCTATTTTTTCAGCATGTTATACTTGATTTAGAGAAATGACATGATTATCATATATAAAAGTGAATTATATTTAATGACGACTAGGCAGAAAAAAATGAAAACAAAATTAAATACCCTATTATTTATTATCCTGTTCTCTACAACATCAATTAGTTTTGCCGAATATAGAAATTTTGATGATGGTGAAACTACTGATGGTGAAATAGCTGTTGATCTATTATTAGCACGACCTTTAGGTCTGGTGGGTACAGTACTAGGCACTGCTGTACATGGTATTGGCTTAATTTTTAGTATACCGGGTGGTAATGTCAGTGAATCCAGTGAAATATTAGTCAAAGATCCGTTCAATTATACCTTTAATCGACCTTTAGGGCATTTTGAAAATCGTTAAACCATGTTACTCATTTTAAGCATGATATAATGCCTGAACTCCCCGAAGTTGAAACCACACTTAGGGGTATTGCTACGCATGTCACAAACACCTGCTTTACACAGATCACTATTAGAAATCCTCGTTTACGCTGGCCAATTCCTCAAGAAATTGTCAGCTTACTTCCCCAGCAAACAATTATTCAGATTACACGCCGTGCTAAATACTTATTATTAAGTACTGAACAAGGGACATTAATTCTTCATCTTGGTATGTCCGGTAGCCTTAGAATTGTCGATCCTAAGAGTGAATACGATAAGCATGATCATATTGAATTTTGTTTTGCTAATGGTCGAGCCTTACGTTTAAAAGATCCACGTCGTTTTGGTGCGGTATTATGGACACACGATCCGATTGAACAACACCCATTATTCACTCATTTAGGCCCTGAACCACTCTCTCAAGAATTTAATGCTGAAGGGTTGTATCAGCTCTCCCGAAAAAAAACAGTGTCGATCAAACAATTCATTATGAATAGTAAAATAGTAGTGGGCATTGGTAATATTTATGCCAATGAAGCCCTATTTGCCAGTGGGATTCACCCCAAACGTGCAGCAGGTCGAATCAGTAAAAAACGTTATGAGAAATTATGTAAGGAAATTAAGCGTATTCTTGAATGTGCCATTGCTCAAGGTGGTACAACGCTCAAAGATTTTGTGAATAGTAATGGTCAACCCGGTTATTTTAAACAAGAATTACTCGTTTATGGTCATAAAGGAGAGCCTTGTATACAGTGCAACAAAGCACTCATTGAAATCCGACAAAGCAACCGCAGTACGGTATATTGTCGCTATTGCCAAACTTAACTTTATGATTTTTTACCTAAAAAATACATTGAAAAAGTAAGTGACAAAGCACCGACAATAATCAGAGCATGATATTCAAAATAGTGCATAAAGCTAGAACTAAGCATACTTAAAGAAGCTAAATCTTCAGGTGATTTATGCTCAATAATGCCCGATACACCAAAAAAAATCACCAATAAAGATAAAATAAGAAAAAATGAAGAAAATACTTTTAGAGCCGTATCATGATTTATAGTAATAGCCTCATAATTATGTATCATTATGTTTACGATCCTTTGATATAATATAATAA
>JAGLFC010000023.1 GCA_023144715.1 Gammaproteobacteria bacterium
AATAACACACTAAAATAGTCAAGATTAAAAGAGTATAATTGATAAGCTCATCACTAAGCACTATAATACTGCAAAAAAGATATGGAATAGATTTATGCTCAAGCTCTACTTAAAAGCCATTTCTCTCATCGCACCCGGACTTAAAGACTGGCAAACTGCTCAACAAGTGTTGACACAAGTCAATCACTATCAGCATCATCCTATCGATAAAAAATTAAGCACTCTTTTACCTCCTAATGAACACAGGCGTTGTACTAGAACGACTCAATTAGCACTCAGTGCTGTGCAACAATTATTAGAACACTATCCACTGAGCAGCCAAACAATTCGTTATATTTTTAGTTCATGTAATGGTGATTTGACTATTTTTCATCATATTAGTTCTGCACTGACACACATAAATCGCCCAGTGTCACCTATAAAATTTCACAATAGTGTACATAATGCACCTGCTGGATATTGTTCCATTGTTTTACAATCACAACAGGCCAGTAGTAGTATTACCGGTTATAAAGATAGTTTTATCTGTGGTTTATTAGACGCAAGCGTACAATCACTGAGTCATCAGCAAGACGCTTTATTGTGTGGTTATGATGAAATACCCCCTAAAGCATTATTGTCTTTATACCCTATTACCGATGATTTTTCTTATGCACTCTTATTATCACCAGAAAAAGAGCAGGCAATATGTCGTTTAGAGATAAAGATCACTGAGGAACAAACAATCAGTACCATGAAAGATGCGACCCTTGAACAATTAAGGCAATCGAACCCTCAAGCTAAAATATTACCGTTATTATATGCCATTGCAAATAAACAAAATGCCCTACTGTATTTTAATAATAACCAACAACAAATAGCCATTCAAGTCAATGAGTTTTAAATTCACGAGTAGAAAAAAGTATGAATAAATCAGAACTGTGTCAATTATTACCTCATACTGGAAAAATGTGTTTAATTGACCAATTATTATCATGGGACAGTACGACATTAATTGCACAAACCACATCACATCTCAAACAAGATAACCCATTGCAACAGCAAGATGGCATGATTAATAGTATTATGGGTATTGAATATGCAGCACAAACAATGGCGTTACACAGTGCTCTTCTCTATCAAGAAAATTATCGTCAAGAACAATCATTACAAAAAAAAGACAGCGGTTACCTTGCGACCATAAGAAATATTCAAATGAATGCTGAACACCTTAATCCTTCCTTATCCGATAATACACATCCCTTAATTATTTCTGTATCATTACTCATGTCAGATACTCAAGGGTATTGTTATAAATTTAATATCACTCGTCATAATATGACACTTATTTCTGGTCAACTGACCCTATTTTTGGTCTAAATTTTAGGTATATATTCCACTATGAAAAATTCCTTTTTTAATCATGATGCACTCAGTGCCTATGATGCACAATATGAAGCCCAAAAAATAGCGTTTGCACCCATTGTTTTTCAAGTCACTCGTATTATGCGTGATAAGGGCTTATTAGATCTCTTATATGAGCATCGCAAACAAGGCTTAAATTTTAAGCAGATAAGTCAAGACAGCCTCATCAGTAATTATGGTCTTAAAATTTTATTAGAAACAGGACTCAGTGCCAATATTATCAAGCTCATTGATTCACACTATTACTTAACAAAAATAGGCTTTTATTTGCTCAAAGATGAAATGACACGCATCAATATGGATTATAATCATTATGTTAATTATCAGGCTTTATATTACTTAGATGAAAGTATTGATCAAGGTCAACCCATTGGCTTAAAAAAATTTGGTCACTGGGACACAATTTATCCCGGTGTGACTTCATTACCTGAAAAAACAAGGCAAAGCTGGTTTAATTTTGATCATTATTATTCTGATTCAGCCTTTCCTGATGTCTTAAAATTACTGAACAAAAGAGAGATAAAAACCATTCTTGATGTCGGTGGCAATACAGGAAAATTTTCTATTTTTATAGCACAACATAATCCTCAAATTCATTTAACGCTTGTTGATCTCACAGAGCAAATTACCATTGCACAAAAAAATATTTCTGATCATGATTTAGACAATCGCATTCATTGTCATCCTGCTGATGTATTAAAAATTAACTCAAACAATCATCAAGGCTTACCTAAAAATC
>JAGLFC010000024.1 GCA_023144715.1 Gammaproteobacteria bacterium
GCTTATCTGTAGCTTTCAAGCTACAATTCGTCTATGGAATATGAAATCATCAAAACAAAGTTATTTGATAAATGGTTCAGTAAGCTCAAAGACCGTAAGGCAGTACTCGCAATATCCAGACGAATTGATCGGGCAAGGTTGGGAAACTTTGGAGATTCTGAGCCTGTTGGTGAAGGTGTCAGTGAAATGCGGATATTTGTTGGCAAAGGGTATCGGGTCTATTATATTATCCAGAACCAGCAACTCATCGTATTACTCTGTGGTGGCAACAAAGCGACTCAACAAAGTGATATTCAGAAAGCTAAATATCTGAAAAAAGATTTATAGGAATGTATTATGACCACTGAAACAACACCCTTCAACCCTGTCGATTATCTGGAATCAGAAGAAGAAATTGCACAATATCTGAATGAAGCGTATCAGGAAGATGATCCTAGGCTCTT
Organism: Gammaproteobacteria bacterium; assembly: GCA_023144715.1. Classification (GTDB taxonomy): domain Bacteria; phylum Pseudomonadota; class Gammaproteobacteria; order GRL18; family GRL18; genus GRL18. Next base: position 444 of record JAGLFC010000024.1, read on the forward strand.
TATGATTGCTTTAGGTCATGTTGCCAAGGCAAAAGGTGTTACCCAGATAGCTAAAAAAACAGGGCTAAACCGTGAAAGCCTCTATAAAGTCTTTTCTGGTCAGACTAGCCCTCATTGGTCAACGGTGCAAAAGCTTATGAAAGCTTTAGGATGTCGGTTGGCAATCACTCACTAAAATCCACCTGTTTTTTTAACCAGTTGAGTGCTGTTTTTTCATTTTGTTCAATTGCCATTTCAACGGCTTGCTTGGCACATTCCAGTAAGTGTTTGGATTGATTGCGTAAAGTAAATGATTCAGTGATCTTTTCTTGAATTTCTATTTGTTTTTCTTCTGATAAAATAGGAATAACAGTCTCTTTTACTTGATCAGGTCGCCAGTGGAGTATGATTGAACCACCCACATCACGCTTTACTTGCTCTTGTGTTAAAACAGAATTAAGAACTAAGGTTAAATACTCATTATTGACCTTATCGTTTTTGCTTTTTAATCGTAGTATACCGCCAGAGGGAATCATTTTGGATGGCTGTTCTTTTAAATAATAAGCAATACCTGGACTGCCATCTTTACTGAATAATATTTCATCTTGTTTAGGCTGATAGTTTTTAGACTGCTCAAATTTAATATTATTTTCCTGTGGTGTCAGTTCATTATAAAGTGATTCAGAAATATATTTTTCTTCCGACATTTCAAATGGACTAATATTACTGACTCGAATAAATGGCACACCTTGATCAAGATATTCACTACTGCCTACTTCAATACTTTTTTTAATAGAAACAAGATTATCCAGAATATCCCAACCACCCGAATAGTTTTTTATGGCATTAATAATTTTATCATATTTTGGTTGATAGTATTCTGCATCAATACGTTTGGCTTGTTCTGTATCAGAGTAGTTTTTAATAAAGGTTAATTGGTGCTTGGGTTGCCAATTGGTTAAATTAAGCTCAGAGAGGAGGATATTTTGGGCTTGTTTATATAATTTTTTAGATTTGTCCGAAGATTTAAAGTGATCTTTAATAGCCTTCGATACTAATTTTTGAATATTATCTGAAAAAAGAGGTACAAATACACTTCTAGTTGATTCTTTATCAATACTTAAAGGCACTGCTCCAGTTATACGTTGGCTTAGTTGATTCTGACCATATTTTCCAGAAAGATAACAAAAAAGGTAATAGTTATTGATACTCTCATTAGCACGAATCATAAACTGATTCATACCTAATGATGTAGCTCTTTCAATAGGGGGAATGAGGTATACTTTGCCTGCATTTCCTATTTTGTTAATTATTATTTCTCCACCATATACTTTTGTTTTTTCTAAGAAATTGTATGCATGTTCATTTATACAAATAACATCATTTTCAAAATTATCTCGCTCTATATCCACAGTTCTAATCATATGGGCGTAATCTTTCTCTGATTTTAACTCTACATTGTCTCGTAATATTTTATAGTTACCATTTGCATGATAGTCTGTCAATACACTTATTAAACCTCGTAATTCAGAATATTTTGACTTTTGTATCAAACCTTCCGTGATTAAATATTTTGGTTGAAAATACTCCGCATCAAACCTAAAGAGCTTACTTGCCTCTTTTACTTTTGAAAGCTTTACTATCGAAACCTGCATCCTTATCCCTCACCCCGATTTTTAATTTTTTGTTCTAGCTCTTTTAATTCTTGCTCATCAATCTTATCTGCCTGTTGAGCATCAAAGGCTTTACGCCTTGTATCAAATTTATGATATTCACCCAATGCTAACGACTCCATTTGTTTTTTACTCACCGATCCTTTATCTTGCAACAATGTAAAATCATTGTTTTTAATAATATTATCAATATTTTCTCGCCAAAAATCTATTGTGGTATCAATACGTTTTTTAGCCCTTAGTTCTGCCGTTTCTAAAAAGATCACTACTAAGCGATTAAGCGTGTCTATTTCATCAGTATTGAGGTAGTTTTTAGCAATATAAATATCTTGTTTACGAACAATATTACCTTTCCAGTTACTTAGCCCTGCATTTTCTTGATCCGCATTGATACGCTGGCAAAGCAGTTCGGCTGCGGTATTATTGGTGGTTGCATAAAGCAATTTATTTTGTACTTCTGTAAAAAACATCTGGACGGCTTTATCTGTTTTATCATAATCACTACTTAATGCGAATAAATCTCTGATTTTTTGATAAAAGCGTTTTTCTTAGGCTCGAATATCACGAATTTGTGCCAACATTTCATCAAAGTAATCTGGGCGACCGTCTGGATTTTTTAATCGCTCATTATCCATGATAAAACCTTTAACCATATATTCGTGTAAGTGTTGGTTTGCCCATTGGCGAAATTGTGTGCCTCTATTCCCACCCACCCTAAAGCCTATCGCTAAAATCATTGCTAAAGAGTAATGTTGTATTGAATATTTTTTATTATCTTGTGTAGTCAGTAAGAAATCCTTACAGACTGAATTTTCATTTAATTCTTTTTCTTTCAATATATTAGCAATATGTATGCTCATGTTTTGGCGTGAGGTAGCAAAAAGTTCTGCCAGTTGTTTTTGATTGAGCCAAACTTCACCCTCTTGTGCATAAAGTGCTATGGATACTTTGCCATCTTTCGTTTTATAAATAATGATATTTTGCTTTTCCATTACTTATCCATCCAAAATGATAATGTTTCAGTTTTAGCCCATTCAATAAATGCCTCAGCTATTCCATCGTCTAACTCACCACCATGATTATGTAAATCATGATCCACAATCAAATGTTGATTTTTATCTAATTTATCTGTTCCATTAGCATTTTTTACATACACATAACTACCCGAATTATCTTTACCGCCTTTTTCACTGACCGCAAAAAAAATAGGGTAATCTTCCACTTTAGGGCATAGTTCCTCATGCCATTTTTGCACAAATAACACACTGGTTTTTGTTCCAGTATGGGGTTTAAAGGTATTACCATGCAAGCCCACTACTGCTAGAATACGCCCATGTTGTGCAATAAATTCACGGATATGCTTATCAGAGGTATTATTAAATCGTCCTTGTGGCAAAACAATTGCCATACGTCCACCTGACTTAATAAAATCAAGATTTCTTTCAATAAACAGTATATCTCGACCGACCTTACTTTGTGCCTTACCATTGGCTTTAAAGCCCAATTCATATTTATGCAGAATACGGTTTTCTTTAATGTCTCCTGCAAAGGGAGGGTTTGCCATTAAAATATCAAAATTAAACTGTTTATTTTCACCTTTTTCAACTCTGAGTGCTTCTAATCGTTCAAAGCCCTTTCCATAAGTTTTTGTCCATTTTGTATCTGCTTTTATATTTTTTTGATTATTGCCTGTTTTATCTACCCAACGTTCAAAGTCCAGAGTATTCAAGTGCAACACATTGGTTTCACCATCACCCGCAATTAAATTTAGGGTTCTGGCAACTCTTACCGTTTTTTCATCAAAGTCAATACCAAACACCTTGAGAACATGTTGTTTGTCTTCATCAGGAATTTCAATATTTGTAAATAAGTGACCTGTTAGCTTAAAAATGGTGTGTACTGGAAATCCACAACTGCCAGAAGCTGTATCTACCATATATTCACCCCGTTTAGGGTTCAGCATTTGCACACACATATCAATCACATGGCGTGGGGTAAAATATTGCCCTTTTTCACCTTTGGCAGATTTATTCACTAAGTACTCAAAGGCTTCATCCACCACCAATAGATTAGAATTAAAGAGTTTTACATCTTGCAAACTGGAGACACAAACAGAAAGATGACTATCAGAAAGTTCAAAGACAGAACCATCAGGGAATACCCCTGACCATTGTTCTTTTGCACGATCAAATAAGTCTTGAATTTTATTTTTTAGTTCTGTTTCTGTTTGACCTGTATTTCTAAATTCCATTACTCGAAATTTTTTATCATTTAATTTTATTAAAGTGTCTTTGAGTATTTCATAATCTGATCGCTCATTTTCATTAAGATTTTGGTCAAGGTAAAATTCAATATTTGCTTTATCTTTTCTGCTTTGATATTCATCATAGAGTTTGGTAAATATGAGCTTGAATACTTCCTCAAAAACATCAACTCCTGCATTTGCTAGGACTTCATCTTCCATTTCTAAAATAATATTTTTTAAAGATGTTCGTTCATTGGCAATTTTATCTTTAATGATAAGATCTTTAAGAGTAAAACGCTCGGTTAAAATATCTTTAAGAGTTTGCTTTTCTTTGGGAATATCAGTGATTTCTTCAAAATAATTGGGGTCTTTACGGTGGTAATGGGATATGTTTTCACCATTTGTCCAAACACCAATAGGTGCACCTGTTGCATTACAATAGGAACGAAGTTGATTTTTACCATCTGTGAGTTTAGGTTTCTTTAATTCAATAATAATAAAAGCGGTATCATGACGATCTTTATCAAGAATCACAATATCAGCACTTTTTTTCTCTTTACCAAAAGTGACCGAATATTCAAATTTAATCCTTTTTTTAGGGTATCCATATTGAGCAATCAATCGGGAAGCATAAATCTGACGGACAATTTCTTCTGGTTTTAGCTGTATGTCTTTATCACGAATAATACACTTTATAAAAGGCGTTTCTTTGCCACGGGTTATTTTATAAAAAACATTTTTTCGCAAAGCAAAAATTTCATTAGTAGAAAATAAAGCAAGATGATAATTACTGTCTTTAAGTATTGTTTGGATAATGTCCAGTTGAGCCATTTCTTTTCCATTATTGTATTGGGCTTACTTTTACAGTGTATTACTTTATTTATTTAGAGTCCATCAATTCAGCAATTGTGTTATTTGCTTTAAGTGCATTTATTCGTATTGCAGTTAATTCTTTTTTGGTATCATTAGATCCAACCATTTTTAATACTTCTATACACATACACATTACCCATCACTATTTTTTGAAATCAGGCTCTGATTATCATTAGAAAATAAACATGGGTAATTAATGATGTGAAAAACTATACAAGCCACTTTAAGACCATAAAACACAATGAAATCAAAGCATAAAAATCCCAAACACACCCCAATGATACAGCAATACCTAAAAATTAAGGCTGAATTCCCTGATATGTTGCTGTTTTATCGTATGGGGGATTTTTATGAATTATTTTTTGACGATGCCAAGCGTGCTTCACACTTACTGGATTTATCATTAAGTGCCAGAGGTCGTGCCAATGGTGAGCCTATTCCTATGGCAGGTATGCCCTATCATGCGGTGGATAATTACCTCATTAAACTGGTTAAACACAATGAATCCGTAGCAATTTGTGAACAAGTGGGAGATCCTGCCACATCAAAAGGGCCTGTCGAAAGAAAAGTGACTCGTATTATTACTCCCGGTACCATTACTGAAGATAATTTATTGGATGATCATAAGGATAATTTATTGGCATCGATCTTTATTAAAACGGATCATGCCACTACTCATAATCCATACGGACTGTCTATTCTTGATTTAACCAGTGGTCAATTTAGCGTATCAGAGCTTGCCACAGAGGAAGCTTTATATTCTGAATTAGAACGCCATAAGCCTTCAGAATTATTATTAGAAGAAAGCTTGTCGATAAAAAAAATATTACACGATCAATTAAGTAAACAGACTGCTTTTACAGAACAGCCCGATTGGTGGTTTAATGAAAAAACAGCCCGAGATTCTTTAAATCAGCAATTTGAGACACAGGATTTATCAGGCTTTGGTTGTGAAGAGTATCATAGTGGTTTATGTGCAGCAGGTTGTTTATTACACTATGTGCACAATACCCAGCGTGTCGCCCTACCCCATATTCATAGCCTTAAACCTGAGCAACATCATGATGCCATTATTTTAGACAGTACCAGTCGCCGTAATTTGGAGATTGATTTTGCATTAAATGGCAATAAAGATCATACCCTAATGGCGGTCATCAACCGCACAGCAACCGCTATGGGTAGCCGTCTTTTGGGGCGTTGGCTCAACCGTCCCTTGCGGGATCACACGATTCTCAAAGCACGTTATCAAAGTATTGAAGTCTTATCTCAAGATAATCAGTGCGATACGCTCTACCCTTTATTAAAACAAATCGGTGATATTGAACGTATTTTGACACGTATTGCTTTAAAAACAGCACGTCCAAGAGATTTTGAGCGTTTAAAATTATCCCTCAAGATCTACCCTTCTTTACAAAATGAATTACAGATATTAGATAATACACTGATACAACAATTAGCCACAAAAATAGCCGTATTTCCAGAACAATACGATCTATTAAATCGTGCGATTGTTGAAAATCCCCCTATTTTTATCCGTGATGGCGGTGTGATTGCCACAGGATACAATCAAGAACTGGATGATTTACGCAATATTCAAAGTAATGCCAACCAGTTTTTAATGGATTTAGAAATTCGTGAACGAGAACGCAGTGGTATTCCCACGCTTAAAGTGAACTATAATCGAGTACATGGCTATTTTATTGAAGTCAGTCGTACTCAAGCCAATAATGTACCTGATAATTATCAACGCCGACAAACTCTAAAAACCAATGAACGTTATATTACGCCTGAGTTAAAAGAATTTGAAGATAAGGTACTCAGTGCCAATGAAAAAGCGTTAGCTAAAGAAAAAGCCTTATATGAAGAACTTTATCGCTTGCTTGCTCCACATCTTCGAGCCTTACAAATCAGCACTCAAGCTCTATGTGAATTGGATATTTTGAATAATTTTGCCGAACGTTCTATCAGTTTGCAATGGTGCCAACCACAATTAAGCACTGAGCCTTGTTTTACTATCACTCAAGGTCGTCATCCTGTGGTGGAACAGATCCATGACAGCCCCTTTGTGGCAAATGATATGCAATTGGATAATCAACGCAGAATGTTATTAATCACAGGGCCCAATATGGGGGGAAAATCCACCTATATGCGTCAAGCCGCGTTACTCACTATTATGGCACATATTGGTTGCTATATTCCTGCTCAAGCGGCTACTTTTGGCCCAGTGGATCGTATTTTTACTCGTATTGGTGCATCTGATGATCTGGCAAGCGGACGCTCTACCTTTATGGTTGAAATGACAGAAACGGCTAATATTTTACACAATGCTAGTCAATACAGTTTGATCTTAATGGATGAAATTGGTCGTGGTACCAGTACTTATGATGGTTTATCGCTGGCGTATGCGTCTATTTGTTATCTCGCAGAAAGAAGCCTTGCCTTTACCTTATTTGCCACCCATTATTTTGAACTGACTCAGTTAACCGAACAATTTAATGATATTGCCAATGTTCATTTAGAGGCCATTGAACATGGTGAAAAAATTGTCTTTTTACATAAAATTCAAGAAGGCTGTGCCTCTCAAAGTTATGGCATCCAAGTGGCTGCTCTAGCAGGTGTGCCTAAAGAAGTGATTGAGACCGCTAAAATAAAATTAGCCTCTTTAGAAACTAAAGCACCAAAAATTCATGCTTCAGTCACTAAAGAACAAGAAAAACATCCATTAATGACGATGATCGACACGATAGAGCCTGATACTCTCTCTCCTAGAGACGCATTAGATCTTATGTATCAATTGAAAGAATTAAATAGAAAAACATGAAATAACATTATTCTAACTGTTCTTTTTCAACTAAATATTGAACCATATCGCCATTATTCACTTGATAATAAATATCTTCAACCAAGAGGCTTATATCAATGGATGCCAATGTTATCGTATCACCCAGAAGATAGACGGTTGATGCCCAATTATTACTTTTACAGAAAATTTCCACTTCACAAAACTCTTGATCAATAATAATATATTCCTGTAATGTTGGAATATTAATATAAGCCATTTTTTTACGAGTTTTATCATTTTTTCGAGTGGATTGAGAAAGTACTTCAACAATGATTATCGGTGATTGCTTATAATAATCATTGTTATCATCAGGCTCACAACACAGCATCACATCGGGATAAAAAAAAAGTGTACCTGTGTTACTCAGTCTTACTTTCATATCAGAAGAAAAGACTTTGCAGGATGATTTTTTTTGTTTTAGGATATTCCCTAGTTCACGGACAAGATTATTGCTGATAAGATTATGATTTTCACTTGCTCCAGCCATAGCGTAAACAAGACCCTCGATATAGTCATGTTTTATTTCACTGATCCGTTCACCAGCCAAATAGTCTGCTTCACTTATTTTAGATTCACTATTTTTTGCTAAAGACATGTTATCGATTCCTTATATCTCAAGAAACCGCTTGATTGAGTAAGGCTTCATCAATAGGAAAGGTTAATAATTGATGAATGGCAAAACGTGAACTCACCTTTTCAAAACGTTGCACGTTAGCTTTATCAATAAAAATAACCACTTTAATTTCTTTTTGATGTTGCACACTTGCCAT
>JAGLFC010000025.1 GCA_023144715.1 Gammaproteobacteria bacterium
AAGTCATGAATATTCGCCATTTTTGCTGCCCTAAAGACTTCTTCCTCAGTGGCATCAGGCTTGGCATAAACAATATTATGATAAATACTTTCATTAAACAGTACCGTATCTTGAGGCACAATCCCCACCGTTTGACGAACACTTTCTTGAGTCACATCACTCAATGATTGACCATCAATGCTAATTGATCCCTTATCGACATCATAAAAGCGAAATAATAAACGAGCGAGTGTGGACTTACCTGCTCCAGAAGGCCCTACAATTGCCAGCTTTTTACCCGAAGGAATTTCAAAGCTGACCTGATGTAAAATTTGCCGTTCTGCTTGATAGCTAAAATCCACCTGTTCAAAACGCACAACCGCTTGTGAACAATTAAGATCCACGGCTTCTTTTTTATCGTCTACTTCACCTTTTTTATCTAATAAGGCAAACATCAAATCAATATCCGCCAAAGAGTGCATCATTGAACGATAAATAATACCTAAAAAATTGAGCGGAATAAATAATTGTAACATCAGGGCATTCACCAAGACCAAATCGCCAATACTCATACTGCCATCCACGACACCCTGAGCAGCATAAAACATCATAATGGTGACACCAATAGCAATAATACAACCCTGACCAAAGTTCAGCAGTGACATAGAAGCCTGACTTTTTACTGCTGAGTGTTCCCATTCATCTAAGGTGTCATTGTAACGTTGGATTTCATAATGTTCATTATTAAAATATTTAACCGTTTCATAATTAATCAGCCCATCGACTGCCATCGCATTGGCTCGGGAGTCTAAACGATTCATTTTATGACGAATGTGCATACGCCAATTAGTGACGGATAAGGTAAAACTAATATACACCAATACTGTGCCAAAGGTGACTATAGAAAAATGCAGTGCATAATCACTGAGCAATAAAAAAGCAACCAGTAAAAATTCAGCCGCGGTGGGAATAATATTAAACACAAGATAGTTCATAATGGAAGAAACTGCTCGTGTGCCTCGTTCTAAATCACGAGAAATCCCTCCTGTACGACGTTCTAAGTGAAATTGTAACGATAAGGAATAAAGGTGGGATAATACTTTTCGAGATAAATTACGCATGGCTCCATAACGTACTCGGGCAAATACGGTATCACGTAATTCACTGAATAAAATATTCAATAAACGCAAGGCTCCATAACCCAATAACAGTGCAATGGGTAATACCAATGGCAATTTATCAGAGGTCATTAAGTCAACAATATTTTTGAGGACTAAGGGTACGGCCACAGTAGCGACTTTAGCGAATATCAATAAGCCCATTACTAATAATACTCGCCCTTTATAATCCCATAAAAAAGGCGTAATACGTTTTAGATTGGAAAGATCGTGGCGATCTTTATGGGGTGCATCAGTATAATGTGTACGAATAGCCATACTGATTACTCAGGTACATTAATCACTCTTACCATATTCGTACCACCTGCTTCTTGTCTAGGTCCTGCTGTGACCACAAGAATATCCAATGGTTTAAAAAAGCCCTTATTTTTACCTTCTTCTAAGGCATATTCGAGTTTTTCATCATTGGTGGCACCTTCTTTGTAAAGAATTGAAAAAACACCCCAATTCATAGATGAACGCAACACCACAGATTCTTGACCTGTTACTGCAAGAATTAATGATTCAGGGCGGTATTTGGAAATTTGTCGTGAGGTAAAGCCTGATTCTGTGAGGCTAATAATAGCCGTGGCTTTTAAATGATTGGCCATAGTAATAGCAGCCTGACTCACCGCTTCTGTCACCACGTTACTATGATGGGGTTTAATATTTTGTAAATAACCAAATTCTTTTAATGATGATTCCGCTCGTACTGCAATAGAAGACATCATTTTAACAGACTCAACAGGATAGTCACCCATTGCTGTTTCACCCGAAAGCATAATGGCTGATGTACCATCTAAAATCGCATTAGCCACATCACTGGCTTCTGCACGAGTGGGCTTAGGATTGGCTTCCATTGAAGCAAGCATTTCTGTAGCGGTTATCACAGGCTTACCATTGGTGACTGTGGCTTGAATAATACGTTTTTGCATCGCAGGTACATCCGCTAAGGGCAATTCAACCCCTAAATCACCACGGGCGACCATCGTGCCATCTGCTACCGCAACAATGGCATTCAAATTTTCAATACCTGCACGATTTTCAATTTTAGCAATAATTGGAATTTCAACGCCCCTATCGGCTAAAATAGCACGCATTTTAATCACGTCTTCAGCATCTTGGACAAAAGAAGCGGCAATATAATCGACATTATTTTCTGCCGCAAAAGTCAATTCTTTATGAATTTCTTCCTGATTTTCTGGACTGACTGCGGTCATATTTAATTGTGTATCAGGTAGATTCACACTTTTATTTTCTCTAAGTAAACCACCATGTATAATACGACAATGCACTTCACCACCATGTGTTTGCTCAATATTGTCTACTTCTAGCTCTATTGCACCATCATTAAGTAAAATAGGCGTGCCTTTAGATACTTCATTATGTAAATTAGCATAATTAACAGAAACACCCTCAGAATTTCCTTCTCGAGTATAAGAATAAAGAATAAAGTTATCGCCTGCATTTAATTCAGTCGTTGCATCTACCAATTTACCTGTACGGATTTCAATCCCTTTGGTATCTGCCATAATCGCAATAGAACGCCCCATATTTTTTGCTACTTGACGAATACGATCTAAGCGATTTTGTTGTACATCATCGACGCCAAAGGACATATTTAAACGTGCAACATTCATTCCCGCTTCAATCATTTTAGTTAATATTTCTACTGAATCACTTGCGGGACCGATGGTGGCAATAATTTTTGTTTTACGATGCAAAATTGTATTTGTCATAGTTTACTTACACTTTATTTGTTGAGTTAAGGGCTTTATTTGGAGTTATATTCTATACGATTATACTTTTTTGTTCATATTTATTTTAAATAGAGCAATTGCTTATTGGTTTTACTTCAATAAACTATAATAAAAGGCACTATATTTTTAACCAACTATTAATACTCAATATTTTTTTTAAGCAAAAGAAAAATCGAGTGGGTATATTTTTCCAATGAGGTGCATAACAAAGATTATTCCACATCCATTTAGGTAAATTCATATAATAATAAATACGATAAAATAAACGCTTTATCTGATGATATGTTGATGGTTTTTCTTCTAAACACGCATCATAATGTCCAATAAATAAAATTCGGTGATTTACGCCCAGTGTCTCTTTTTGATCAACCGATGTATCTATTGATGTATTCATGTATTCAATGGCTAAAGAACGATAGGCTTTAAATTCACGATGAAGTGAATATTGTTGAGCGACTTGAAACCAAAGTGTCCAATTAATATTATCAGAATAGTGTTCTCCTAAACGCACAAATTCATTCAGATGCAATAATGAAATATGACCCCGAATAAATTCTCTATAAGGAAGCAGTGCATGTACGGTATTGAGTAACACCTTGTGATCTGCGGATAACACAGAGGTTTTTTGTCCTTTAAATACAATAGGCTGGCATGTTTTCCAAGCGGATTGAACGGGAATCATACGACCCGCTAAACCATAAGATATTTTAAAATGTATTTCAACAGCAACCACCGTATTAGGAAGAATATAACGTGGTAATTGGTGGTGACGTACATTAGTGGCTAACTCATCGCTTTCAATATTTTCATTAGGCAGTTTTTTATACGCTAAATCACGTAATATTTTTTGACAAGATTCCAGTTTATCTTCTGGTACTAAAATATCCAAATCGCCCATAAAGCGACTACCCTCTTCTACAAAAAGCTGATCACAAAATGTGGCGGCTCCTTTTAATAAAAGGGTATCAATATCTGCTTTATTAAATTCAACCAATAAAGTCAGTAATGCTTCTTGTAATTGTTGATTTCTTATTTGATTGGAGTGATAAATTTCTAAGAGGTAATCCACTAAATCGGTGGGTAAATAGGATAAAAATTGATCGTCTTTTAATTGGCTGTACCATAATGGTGTACACATTTGAACATTGGCTTGATATAACAATTTTTCCCATTGAATTTGATTATTTTTGGCCGCCTTTATCAGTGCTTTTTTTATAATAGGATCTTTTTTTGGAGTCAACATGATCATTAATAGTGCGTAACTATTATTTAAAGGTAATTTCATTATGTATCCAAAAAGTTAAAAGATCACTGCCATGCGAAAGCACTGCTTATTGTTAAATGATTATTCAGGCATCTGTTCTTCTTGCACTTCTTCAGTTATTTCTGGCAATAGGATTGCACGAAGTTTTGTATCAATGTCAGTGGCTATTTCTGGATGTTCTTTTAAATAATTGCGTGCCTTATCTTTACCTTGACCTATTTTTTCACCATTATAGGCATACCATGCACCTGCTTTATCAACAATACCTTCTTTCACTCCGATACCAATTAATTCACCTTCATAAGAAATGCCTTCGCCATATAAAATATCAAATTCAGTTTGTTTAAAAGGAGGAGCGACTTTGTTTTTGACGACTTTCACGCGGGTTTCATTCCCCAGAATTTCATCACCTTTTTTGATTGCACCAATACGACGAATATCTAAACGGACTGAAGCATAAAACTTTAAGGCATTACCGCCTGTTGTGGTTTCGGGGCTACCAAACATCACGCCAATTTTCATACGAATTTGGTTAATAAAAATCACCATCGTATTGGAACGTTTAATAATACCTGTTAATTTACGCAAGGCTTGTGACATAAGGCG
>JAGLFC010000026.1 GCA_023144715.1 Gammaproteobacteria bacterium
GCTTGTAAGCCCATGTGTGAATCGCCCATTTCACCATCAATTTCAGCTTTAGGGGTTAAAGCAGCCACTGAGTCGATCACAAGGACATCCACCGCACCTGAGCGTACAAGCATATCCGTAATTTCTAAGGCTTGTTCACCTGTATCAGGCTGAGAAACAAGCAAATCATCAATATTCACGCCTAATTTTTCGGCATATTGTGGATCAAGGGCGTGTTCGGCATCAATAAACGCTGCGGTGCCACCTGCCTTTTGTGCTTCAGCAATCACTTGTAGGGTTAAGGTGGTTTTACCTGAGGATTCAGGGCCATAAATTTCAATAACACGCCCTTTAGGTAAACCACCAATGCCTAATGCAACATCTAAGCCTAGCGAACCCGTCGAAATGGAATCCATACGTATTGCACCTGCATCTCCCATACGCATGACTGATCCTTTGCCAAACTGGCGATCAATTTGTGAAAGTGCTGCGTCGAGTGCTTTTTGTTTATTATCGTCCATTGGTATGCCTATATGTGATTGATAGTCGCTTATTGATATTTGTACAGCAATTATAAAAAGTCTTTACTCAAGGGTCAAGTGATTATCTTACTTAATATTTTAAGGGAATAATATGCTGATTGTATTCTTACAAATTGTCGATTACCTGTAAAAAATTGTGTCTCAGAGAGACATTTTATGTTTTTATTGGCACTGTCATAATATGCCCAAGCAAAACAAACCGTACCAACAGGTTTGCTATCCGTGCCACCACCTGGCCCTGCAATACCTGTAATCGCTAATGAGTAATCAGCACTTGAATGATATAGGACACCTTGAGCCATTGCTTCTGCCACTTGCTCACTGACAGCTCCCCATTGTTCAATCAATGCTTTATCGACCTTGAGCATTTGTTCTTTAGAGAGGTTACTATAAGTCACAAAGCCTCGATCAAACCATTGTGAACTGCCCGCACAATCAGTAATAAGTTGAGCAACCATTCCCCCTGTACAGGATTCTGCGGTGGCAATTTTTTTGTGTTGAGCAAGACAGATCGTTGCTAATTGATTCAGTGTTTGTTCTATACTCATCACGGCTTACCTTTTAATAATGCCTCTTTTAAGGGTGATTGATTAAGTGGGATCTTTTTTTTCTGAGGTTGAGCGATCTCCACTTTAATTAATTTAGCGATTTTTTCTGAGCTGATATAATACACGTCTTGTTCTGTCTTATGATCACTTTCTCTCAAACACATTGCCTCAGGTTGGTACATTTCTTTATATTTTAGAGAATAATCATAGTGCCACTTATCATGAGCCTCTTTTCTATAAAAACGATGAATGCGAGCATAAGTATTAATAGACATCAATAAACCATTATCACTAATATCCAAAGCCGTTGGGTTAATAATATCATTAAATTCAGCCACTCTAACAGCAACAGGCATCTGTCCATTATTTTTTGGAATTAAGGGTAATTCAAATAAATAAGTATGAGTGGTGCGTTTTGTTAATAAAAGCACTTTTTTTTGTAAAATATCGACCGCCACTGCTTCGACATCATAAGAACTATTATCCGCATATTTGAATACATACGACCATGCTGGCTTAATTCTTACTTTTTTCTTTTTAGGAACTATCATTAAGGGTTCTTTAATGATAATAATTTGATAGTCCCAACGAAATTTAAAATTATCCCCTGTATCAGCAATTAAAATATAAGAGTCACCATTATATTTAAACGCATCCATATCCTCCCAATCATTGGCCTTAACATCTTCGATATAAAAACGACCGAATTTATGACCTTCAATAGACAGGGCATAGATAGTGGCAGAATGTCCACTGTCATTGTGTGTCCATAATACATTTTTATTATGTGTTGAACAGGCTAAACCACTGGATTCATCAATTTTGCTACTTTGAATCGAATAGGCGGTTTGTTCTGCCGTAAGCACCTTCAATTGTGCGTGTACTGATGTAAAATAAAACAGATGGGATAAACTAATAATTAAAAAAATAAGCTTTATAGAAATGGAAATACCTCACAAGTATTATAGTTAAGTTGTGTGATGATGATTTTATCATCTAAAGTATTATCATATAACATTGTGAATTCATGAGCAATTTCATTCAAATATTGAGGACTGTTTTTTTCACCATAATGTTTAATCGGGGTCATATCAGGAGCATCGGTTTCTAACACCCAAGCTTCAATCGGTAAACGAGAAATAAGAGCGCGTAATCGTGTGGCTTTAGGATAGGTAAATGCACCACCAAAACCTAATTTAAAACCCAATTTTAAATATTCTTTTGCTTGTTCATAACTGCCACTATACGCATGAATAATACCACCGTTGAGTGAAGGTCTTGCACGTAAGGCATTCAATACATCATGATGAGATTTTCTCGCATGAATCAAGACAGGCAGATGAGCGTGGCAGGCAATATCCAATTGTTCTGAAAAATATTCATTTTGTATTTTTTTATCGCTATTTTTATGCCAATAATCCAAACCAATTTCACCAATAGCAATTAATGAAGGTGTATTGGCACACATTTGGTTTAATTGTTGTAAATCATTTTTATGATGTTGATCTGTAAAGCAAGGATGCAAGCCCAATGCAGGATAGAGCATTGGGTGCTGTTTGCTAAGAGATAAAATTTTTTGCCAGTCTTTACGACACACGCTAGGAATAATAATTGTCTGAATATCATGATCTTGACAAGCACACATAATCTCAAAACGATCTGAATCAAATATAGGAAAATCCAGATGACAATGCGTATCAATTAAGCCTTCCAACACCGATGCTAATCTATTTTACCAAGTGGGATATGTAATGATTCTCGTTTCTAATGAGACTTGATTTTGCTTGGCATTACGTCCTTTTTTTGTGTCTACTTCATAGAGCAATGCTTGTTTTTCACCTTTTTTGAGATGGCTATGAATATCCACCGTTTGAAAATCATGCTTTTTTATATCCAACTGACTTTTAAGGATAGAATCCCCTTTAATCACTCGACGTATTTCTACATTAATAGGATTATCAGTATAGTTACGTACATGCTGTGCAAACATTTGATGTTCATTCCAACCTGCCACACGACTATTATGATCCACAATAATATGACCATCTCCTATTCGGCGATAAACATTCGCTTTGCGATAGTGCATCCAGATCATATCTTTCCAGTTTTTTAAGCTCATCAAATCAAAATAAATATCAGGATCAACGCCTGTATTTAATTCCACCTTATCATCCACTGAGGTATATTTTAAAGTGACACCTGCAATATAAGTTAACGTATTCTGTTTGTTTTTTTGATAAAGTTGTATCTTACCTTCTGGCAAGGGAGCGTCACCCAAAGATGATTTTTTATTGTTAGTAAACAGTAATATTCTTGCTAAATGATCACCGTATTCTCTAGGGCGATAACGGTAGATAATATCAATATTTATATCTTTAGAAAAGCCACTGCGTAATCGTTTAGACCATTGATTAGGGATTGTTTCTGTGCCATCAATAGTAAAAATAGTATATTCACTCAGGCTGTCTTTTTCCACTTCCTTTTCTTTTTCCATTAATTCGTTTGATGCAAAGTAAAATCCAGCTCTCTGACTCATTGTCGCTTTTGCTATTCTCAAACTCATGTCTTGTTTTACACGCTTTCGTTTCTCCTTTTTATATTGAGCCTGACCCACCAAATCATTGACCTGTTCCACCAGATTGATTTTGCCTATCACTAAACGCACCTGAGCATTTTCATAATCTTCACCTGAATGATTGCTGACACTGACAAAACTATCCATTGACATCGTTTTGCCTGATTGTGATAAAATCGCTGAATAATCCGCTCGCCAACTAATCCCTGAGGTAAAATAGCTAATTTCAACCGTCACTAATGATTCAACAGCACTCATAATATGCCAATAAAGCATTTGTGGCTTATCATGGGGAAAGGTCGTATTATTGAGTTGCAATTCAATAGGATGAGAAATAATATTCAACTGTACTGAGGTGGGATCAATTTTAGTATTCACCCAACTAAACTGTAAACGGTTTTGTCCTTTCTTTACACTGATTTGACGGGTTTCTCGTACTAGAGTCAGGTTTTCTGAATTATAAATAGTCAGTTGAACACTGTCTCTATTAGGTAGCGTAGACAGATCAATATTTTTTGCCCAAACATTCATAACCATTAGGTTTAAAATTATTAATAAGACCATTGGATAGTGTTTCATTCTGTTTAACATTATCTTCACCACTGATTCTTAAAGTTAATATGCAATTTTTTGATTAGCTTTATCTTCTTTGTTGCTTCTGTTCGTGCGGGTAACTTGATTTGATACGCCACTGTTTCACTATTAGTCCGCTGTTTTATAGGTTTGCCAGACAACGTCGTATCTGAACCAATCTCCCATTCCAATCCATTTTCAGAGATTGCACTCAAGGTTTCATTATTCAAATAAGGGAGGAATTCTTCAATAATCAAGGTGACAGGTTTATTTTTAAAATTCTCAATCTCATAGCTCAGTAACACATCCAGATTATAAAGATTACCATTAATAAGTCGGTGTTTTTTACGCTCAATCACTCGTTTCACCACAATATCTCTTGCCTGACCAATAAACAGATCGGTTTTATCATCAATAGCGGTATATTCTCCCCAATCTTCACCTACAAATACTGCCGTCCCCTCTTTGTCTTGCTGATAGATACGATATTTACCAGCCACTAAGGATTGTGTACCCATATTATGCGCCTTATCATTGTGAATTTGATAATGCATTAATACATTTAATGTATCTTGGGTACGATCTTGATAACCAAACTGTACAGCATTCACAGTATAGGTCTTTTCAATGGGAACATCGGTATAATTATGATTAATAAACTGCTGAGTTTCATCAATTTCCATTGGTAAGGTAACACTATGTTCCGAACCTGTATTCATTCGGGCTTCATTAAAGGCTTCACCTGACTGGTTATCAACTTTAATATATTGCACTAATTGCATTTTGCTTTCATCTTGATTGGCACGAGCAATATAATGGTATTTTTTATTTAAGCGATTAATGGCATAACTAATACGCACTCTAGCACTGCCATTTTGATTGGCAGAGACTTTCCAAGTCAATGCTGATTCATTGGGAGGATAGCTCACAGACAGGATATTTGTTTTCAAGCCACTCTCATCATTTAACACTCTAAAGATAATAGTGTCAGGACGAATAGAACTATTATGCCAAGAAAAATCTATATTATTATTACCTTTTTTTAGAGGTACAATACGCTCTTCTTCTATAATCGTTGTGTGTTTATTTTCTAATTGAATTTCAACATGCTCTCTCACGGGGAGGGTTATGAGTTTAATACGAGCATAACTATTGGCAAGTGGTAAGAAGCATAGACTCAGAATAATGAATCTATAAATATTTTTATACGGCATGGCAGATTCTCCTATTGATAGCTTATTATAACCAGAATAACTAGAATGTAATGGAACTAATAAACAAAAAAATAAATATTAAAGAGAATAGTTTTTAATTATTGATCAATTGAATCAATAATTCGATGATAACTAGACAGTCGTTGTGTACTAATATCACCTTCTTCTATTGCTTTGAGTAGACCACATTTAGGCTCATTCAGATGTTTACAATCTCTAAAATAACAATTTTGAGTCGCCTGTTGTAGTTCAATAAAACCATGAATCACATCTTCTTTACTAATATCCCATAAGCCAAATTCACGAACCCCTGGGGAATCAATGAGGCTCGTGTTGTGTTTAGAAAATCCTTTAATAGCCTGATGCAGATGATATAAGCGTGATACACTCGTTGTATGAGTCCCCTTATGAGTGGCTACAGAAACTTCCCCTTCTTTAATATGAGCATCAGGTAAAAGGCTATTAATAAGAGAAGATTTCCCCACACCTGACTGCCCTACAAAGACACTGGTTTTTCCTGCTAATTGTTGCAATAGTTCATCCATACCGTATTGATTTTTTGCACTGGTATAAATGATAGGATAATGAATATCATGATAAATTTTAATACGTTGCTCTAAAATTTCCCTTTGCTTGGGGGAAAGAGTATCTATTTTATTTAAGATCAATATGGGTTTAATATGCGATAATTCCGCAGCCACAATATAGCGGTCAATTAAACCTTCATTTAATTCTGGAATGGGTGATGTGATAATAAAAAGTTGATCGATATTAGCCGCTACTGCTTTCATTTGTCCGCTAAAATCAGGTCGAGCCAGCACACTGGAACGCTGTTCAAAAGCAGTGACAACGCCTTGAACTTGTTCACCTTCTGGAATATTGGATAATTTCTGCCAAACAATTTTATCACCACACACCAGTGACTGAATATTTTGTCTGAGTGCACAGCGTATTAATAAATGACTGCTATTATCTTCTATATCAAGTGTTGCACCAAAATGGCTGACCACAATGCCATAATGGAGCGTATCATCAAGTGATTTCGTTTCATTGATGACATTTTTTTGTTTTTTTTCAGCTCGAGCTAAACGCTCATCTTGTATTTTTTGAATACGCCATTGTTGCCGACGATTAAGCTTACGTTTGCTCATTCACTCATTTCAGTTTATAAAAATTACTATTTAAGTATTCAACAACATCAGCCACTTCATCATCAAACCAAGCAACCCCCACCGATGCTTTACAACGATTTACCTGACTTTTTAGACCGCTTAAAGAAGTAACACGGCGATCAGCACGAGTATAAATTTGACTGGGTTTACCCTCATTTAATGAAGCATGACAGGATTGGCAATGAGCATCATGAAGTGCTTGTCCATTGGCAGAATCAGCAGCTAAAATTGTCTGGCTACTTAATCCAAAAAAACAAACCACGAGTAAAGAAGTATAAGCAATTTTTTGAAGAGTCATTATTATTATTTTCCTTTTTTATTAAATAGAGAGCCTGTTATTGTGCTTTATTAAGATGTGCAATTCTAATTGAAGCAGGTGGATGTGAATCATAATAAGCAGAGTGCCAAGGATCAGGTGTTAATGTACTGGCATTTTCTTTATAAAGTTTTACCAATGCTTCAATTAATTTATTAGCATCGGCTTGCTGTGCCGCATAATCATCTGCTTCAAATTCATGTTTACGACTGATCATTGCACTCATAGGGCTTAGAAAAAAAGTAAAAGCAGGTGAAGCAATGCTAAATAAGACCAAAGCAGCATAAATAGACGGTGTGGTCATACCCAATCCTTGATAAAACCAATCTTGTTGCATTAACCAACCTAATACCGCAAAACTTACTAATGTCATAATACTGATGGTAATGAGTCGTTTTACAATATGTTTTTTCTTAAAATGTCCTAATTCATGTGCTAATACAGCTTCTACTTCTTCGTCTTCAAGAGAATCTAACAGGTTATCAAAAAAAACAATTTGTTTATTATTTCCTAATCCTGTGAAATAAGCATTACCATGGCTTGAACGCTTAGAGCCATCCATTATGAGAATACCTTTACTAATAAAGCCACAACGTGTCATTAACTTTTCAATACGTTGCTTGAGATCACCTGCCTCTAATTCAGTAAATTTATTGAACAAAGGAGCAATAAAAGCAGGATATGCCCACATCATTAAAAAGCTAAAACTCATCCATACTCCCCAAGCGTATAGCCACCAAAATTCACCTGCACTTTCCATAAGCCAGAGGATCACCATAATTAAGGGAACACCAATCACTAAACCTAAAACAGATTGCTTAATTAAATCAATACACCAAACTTTTAAAGTAGTATGATTAAAATTAAACTTTTCTTCTAAGACAAAAGTATTATATAAGCTCATAGGTATGTCAATGAGAGAAGAGATAAAACCCATCAATAAGATAAATATAACGCCAGCATAAATAGGATCAAGATGATAAGAACGGACTATTTGATCTAAATATTCAAGACCTCCGCCCAATGTCCAGATAAAAATAAGTGTTGTACCAATAAACAGTTCAAGAGTGCCTAATTTTTCTTTAGCAATGGTGTAATCAGCTGCTTTTTGATGTTCTTCAAGAGAAATTTTTTCGGCAAATGCCTCGGGGGTTTTATCACGGTGTTGTTGCACATATTTAATTTGACGCAGAGCCAACCAAAAATGGGTCATAACAGATAAGAGAACCATAATAATAAAAAGTGTACTAAATAATGGCATAATATTCCATGAATAAGTTAATTATGTAGGGTAAAAAAATGTATTAATAGGGTCGTTTTTATTTCCCAGTGAATACGTTTAGTTTTTGGAAATGATATGATGCTTTGAATCATAACGATCATGCACGTAATCTAACGACGGATGAAATTCGGAAAAAATACACAAAAAAACTAATGTCTTAAAGGCTAAAAGAATTGTCTAATAATCAATGGGATTAAGCCCCGACCTGAGAAGGACGAGGGCTTTCGATTTATTCATTCAGAATGCGTTTTAAATAAACCTAAGCAAGGGTAATTATAGTTTATCGGCTTCTTCTGCTAAGTATTCAGCAACACCTTCAGTACTACCTGTCATACCCTTGTCACCTTTATTCCAACCTGCTGGACAGACTTCACCATGCTCTTCAGTAAATTGTAGAGCATCAATCATGCGTAACATTTCATCAATATTACGACCTAAAGGTAAGTCATTGATGACTTGGTGACGCACTACGCCTGATTTATCAATTAAGAAAGAACCACGATAAGCAATACCATTACCGCCATTATAAGTACCATCTTCACCTGCACCACCGCCAACTTCAACGTCATACGACTGACAGATGTTATGATCTAAATCAGCAACAAGAGGATATTTGACTTCACCGATACCACCATTATTAATTGGAGTACTGCGCCATGCTTTATGTGTGAAATGAGAATCCGTTGAACAGCCAATGACTTCAACACCACGAGAGGTAAATTCTTCAATACGGTGATCAAAAGCAATCAATTCTGATGGGCATACAAATGTAAAATCAAGTGGGTAAAAGAATAATACGGCATATTTGCCACTGATATGTTCTGAAAGGTTAAAATCTTCTTTGATTTCGCCATCACCCATTACTGTATTTGCTGTAAAATCTGGTGCCTGTTTTCCGACAAGTACGCTCATTATTCATATCTCCAAGGTTCAATATAATTTTTAGAAATAAGGCAAAATACCTTAGTCATTTAGTGGGTTATTTTATAGTGACTGCTGTTTTAAAGCAAGTAATTTTATAGCTTTTGATCATATTTATTGTTGTTTAACTTTCACTAAAATATTTATAAAAGCTAAATATTATCAAATTTAACACACAGGTTCAATGAAATCATTCAGAGCATTTTAAGTCTCATTTACTGAGTAAAATTAATCTCTTTTCATTAAATACTGATTAAAATAGTCTTCTACAATTACATTTTTTTACAAAAAATAGGGAGGCTATCAGTAAATAAATAATGGCTGAAGATTTGACCCTACTTAAATTTTACTCATATAATGGCGTATTGTTAAAAGTATGATGAACAAAAAATAAATAAGGAAAAAGAGTGAGAAAATTTAATTATCTAGGCTTTATATTGACGTTATTATTTGGCATAATATTATTTTCAATCACTGCCTGCCAAACTCCTTCAACAATAACAGAACAAAACCAACATCCCTTAATCAATAAAATATGGTCTATCGCTGATCAAGCATTTGTTTCATTGGAATCAGTACAACACACTATACAGAATAACAATATTATTTTACTAGGTGAAACTCATGATAATATCCATCATCATCAAGGACAAGCTCAATTTATTACGTATTTAGCCCCCAATAAGCCTACTATTGCTTATGAAATGCTGAATCAAAATCAACAATCGCTCATTGATCAATTTGAACATAAAGAATATAAACACAATCAAAATTCAGATAAAATAACCGATTTATTTGCCACAACCATTCAATGGGAAAAGTCAGGTTGGCCCGAATGGTCTTTGTATCGCCCTGTTTTTTTTAATACTATTGATGCCCAACTCGCTATGATTGCGACTAATATGCCATTAAAACAAGTACGAGAGGTGATTAAAAAAGGATCTTCTAGTCTTGATCAACACTATCAAAATTTATTAACTCAGTATCAATATGATGATGATTTACAAGCAGAATTAGAACAAGAAGTGCAATCTGCCCATTGTGATATGCTCCCTGAAACCATGCTTGCCCCAATGTTATTAGGGCAACAAGTACGTGATCTCTCAATGACTCAGGCCATTCAAAAAGAGTCCAATAATGTCTCACAGGTGATTGTTATTGCAGGTTCAGGTCATACACGCACAGATTATGGTATTCCTTTTTATCTTGCTCAAGAAAATCCAGCATTGAGTATTGCGAGTATTGCCTTTGTAGAAGTCAGTGACGATGAATTTAAGCCCAGTGATTATATCAGTGCATGGAGTCAAACCGCCAAACAACTTCCTTTTGATTATGTCTGGTTTACCCCAAGAGCAGAACGCGACGATCCTTGTGAAAAAATGAAAGCCTATATGAAAAAGAAACGTAAAAATTAACCCGATGCCAAAGTTTCAAAAATCTTAAAACCAGCTACATACGTACCAATGGCTGAACCCAACGTTGAAAAGAAAAAGACTAATAAGGTTCTTGCGACTTTATTTTTCCACCAACCCGAAATATGAGTAGTGTCTTTTTTTAATGCACTAAAATCACCGACATTAGGCTTTCTTAAATAAAGCTCAATCCCTGCGGTCACCATACCTGCACCAATCGTTGGATTTAATGACGTTAAGGGTGCGGCAAAAAAAGCCCCAATAACGGTTAAGGGATGTCCTTTTGCAATAGCAGCCCCTAATGCCGATAATGTACCATTAATTAATACCCAATAAATAATGAGCTGTATGCCCAAATCAGTGCTTTTATTAAACCCTATGGCAAAACCTGTTAATAAAATAGCCACAATAATCCAAGGAATAAATTTAGGCCAAGCACTCTTTTTAGGGATACTGTCAAGTCGATCAATCGTTGCTTGTGCTTTAGAATACAATTCATCCTGAGTGCTGATAGACTCATCTTGAGTCAGATAAGACTGCATCCCTTTCAGATGCCCTGCCCCCACAACGGCTAAAATAGATTTATTATCGGAACTGGCAACAATTTGCTCTAAACGAGCCGCCATATATTGATCACGCTCATCAATAAGAGGGGAAAAAATAGCTTGTTCTTCTTCGGCAAATTGAGAAAAAGTCGTTTCTAAAATATCACCTTCTTTTAAACGCTCAATATCACTTTCAGATACTTTTTCAGTCGATACAACACTGCCTAATAAGCCTCCCATAATGCCCATTTTTTTCCACCAAGGGACATTATTATAGACACGCTTTAAGGTTGTTCCGATTTCACGATCAATCAGATGAATTTCACTATTCATCTCTTTGGCTTGATCAATCGCCATACGCATTTCAGCACCGGGTTCAATGCCTAGTTCTTCTGCCATTTTTTGTTGATAAGCACCCAAAGCAAGAGAGGCAATCACCATTGAGGTTTTACCGTCTTTAAATACTTGGAATAAATCCATTTTGGCTAAACTATCTGGATTGACCATACTATTATAACGACTGGGGCATAATTCGATTGCCACACCATCATAATCACCTGTACTGAGGAGTTCTTTTACTTTATCAGCACTACTTTTAGAGACATGTGCCGTCCCTAAAACAGTAATAGACTTACCTGCCAATTGATATTGAAAAAGAGGTTGTTCTTTTGATGCTTCTTGATGCACTTTTTTACTGACCTTTTAGGGATTAAATTGGCTACATTATAAGGATTTATATTACAGAAGCATATTGAATTATTAATATTTTTTATATTCTGAATACAATAAAAAAGGACAACTACTTTTTAGTAATTGTCCTTTTTAGAAAAACACTCTATCAAAGATAAGATGTATTCATGATAATACACCCTCTCTTAATAAAAAAATATTTATTTCTTTTTATTAGCTTTACGTTCTAATGTTTCTTTAATCACTTCTTCAGCAACATTTTTAGGACATGCACTATAGTGTGAAAATTCCATTGAGAACTGACCACGACCAGAAGTCATGGTACGCAAGTCACCAATATAACCAAACATTTCACTTAAAGGTGCATCGGCTTTAATGCGTACACCCATAGGAGTAGACTCTTGGTCTTTGATCATACCACGACGACGATTTAAGTCACCAATACAATCACCGACATGATCATCAGGTGTAAAAACATCGACCTTCATAATGGGCTCAAGTAATTGTGGTCCAGCTTTCTTCATAGACTGACGATATGCACCATAAGCGGCTAATTCAAATGCCATTGCTGACGAATCAACTGCGTGGTATGAACCATCTAATAAAGTGACTGCAACATCGACCACTGGGAAGCCTGCTAAGACACCTTCGCTCATCATTCTACCAAAGGCTTTATCAATTGCCCCCCAATATTCACTTGGTACATTACCACCTGTGACTTTAGACTCGAAGGTATAACCTGTATTGGCTTCACCGGGTTCAATAATATAATCAATTCGACCGAATTGACCTGAACCACCTGATTGCTTCTTATGAGTATAACTGTCTTCAATAAGCTGAGTAATTGATTCACGGTAAGCAACCTGAGGTTTACCGACCGTTACATCAACGCCATGTGTCCGTTTAAGAATATCAATCTTAATATCTAAGTGTAATTCACCCATTCCTTTAAGAATAGTTTCACCACTTTCTTCATCGGTTTCAACATGGAAAGAAGGATCTTCTTTCACCATCTTATTAAGAGCCACACCCATTTTCTCAGAACCGCCCTTGTCATTAGGGCTAATGGCAATTGAGATGACGGGATCAGGGAACACCATTGGTTCTAATGTTGCCACGTTTTTGGGATCAGATAAGGTATGACCTGTTTGGGTATTTTTTAAACCCACAAAAGCAACAATATCACCTGCTTCACAAGAATCTAATTCTTCACGAGAGTCGGCATGCATTTCAACAATACGACCAATACGCTCAGTTTTACCTGTGTAAGTATTTAACAGTGTCATACCCTTATCAACACGACCTGAGTACATACGAATAAAGGTTAATGCACCAAAACGGTCATCCATAATTTTGAAGGCTAAAGCACGTACAGGTCTTTCGGCATCAACAATCGCAAATTCACCTGTTTCATTACCATCTAGATCAACTTCTGGCTGAGGCTT
>JAGLFC010000027.1 GCA_023144715.1 Gammaproteobacteria bacterium
TGAATGGTAATACCACGTTCCTGCTCTTGATCCATGAAGTCAGTGGTTGCTTCACCATCATGTACTTCACCAATCTTATGGGTCTTACCCGTCAGGTTCAAAATACGTTCGGTCGTGGTGGTCTTACCCGCATCAACGTGTGCAAAAATGCCTATGTTACGGTATTTACTCAAATCAGCCATAATAATCTCTGGTTAAACTTAAAAGGTTAGTAGTTAAATGTTAGTTAATACATTCATGTCCAATTACTGATTAGACATAGAAAAATTATCCGAGATTTTAGTGATTTTATAGAAAAATATCAATAAAAATAATGTTTTATTGATATTTTTCTATAAAATCACACAATAGACCACTTTTACATATTATCAATAAACAACAAATTTAGAAGCTAAATCTATAAATAATTTTAAATAGGTACAAAAATTCCATTGTGTATTTTTTATAGACGACATAACATAATGTTATCTTTTATAATTTATAGGGAAAATAATAATGAGAGATTGCTTGAGTTTTATACAAAATTTACGCAAAATACTCGTTTTAATACAATAAATTTTAACCACCATTGACTAAGGGCTTTTAATAGATATTCTATGTCGTTACTTGCACTCGGAATTAACCATAAAACTGCTCCAGTAAACATCAGAGAACAACTTTCTTTTGCTCCTGATACTATCTCTGAAGCACTCAAAGACCTCATTGCTTTGAATGCCGTCGATGAAGCTGTCATTTTATCCACTTGTAATCGCACTGAGCTTTATTGTCAACTTAACGGTGATGACAATAATGCTGAAGAGGCCACTCATACCTTGATACAATGGTTAAAGGAGCATCATAATTTAGCGGATACACCTATTACAGACTATCTTTATCTACACCATAATAAAGAGGCAGTTAAACATTTATTACGTGTTGCTAGTGGGCTTGATTCGCTTGTTTTAGGTGAACCACAAATATTAGGACAATTAAAATCAGCCTTTGCAGTGGCTAAATCTAATAATACTATTGGTCAATATTTACACAAACTTTTTCAACATACTTTTAGCTGTGCCAAACAAGTACGCACGGATACTGCGATTGGTGCAAGTCCTGTTTCTGTGGCTTTTGCTTCGGTCAGTCTTGCCAAACAAATTTTTAGTGATTTGCAAGAACACACTGCCCTATTAATTGGTGCTGGAGAAACCATTGAATTGGTTGCTCGACATCTACATGAATCGGGTATCGGACGGATTATTATCGCCAATCGAACACTTGAAAAAGCCCATACATTGGCACAAGAATTTGATGGTTATGCTATTTCTATCGGTGAAATCCCAGCTCACCTTGCAGAAGCAGATATTGTGATCAGTTCAACCGCCAGCCAACTGCCTATTTTAGGTAAAGGGACAGTAGAGTCTGCGATCACAGCTCGTAAACATCGCCCTATTTTTATGGTTGATATTGCTGTGCCTAGAGATATTGAAGAACAAGTAGGTGACTTAGAAGATATTTTTCTATATACCGTCGATGATTTACAAGAAATTATTGATGAAGGTTTAAAATCACGACAAGATGCCGCTCTTAAAGCAGAAGAAATTATTGATGTTGAAGTGTCTCACTTTAGTAACTGGCTACGTTCACTGGATTCTATTTCAACCATGTGTTTCTACCGTGATAAATCCGAAGCCATTCGTGATGAAGTTTTAAACAATGCAAAAAAACAATTAAAGAATGGGAAACCTGTCGAACAGGTGCTGAATGATGTTGTGCGTCAATTGACTAATAAACTCATTCATAAACCTTGTATACAAATCAAGCAAGCAGGTATGGATGGGCGTACCGATTTAGTGGATGCCGCCATTGAACTTTTTGACCTAAACACAGATAAACAGTAAGCTATGAAATCCTCAATACAAAATAAACTTGAAACACTGTCTGAACGACATGAAGAAATTGCATTATTACTTTCTCAGCAAGAAGTCATGGCTGATCAAAATAGATTCCGTGAACTTTCTAAAGAATATGCTGAACTGAGTCCTGTTGTTGAATGTTTTACACAGCATCAAGATGCAGAAGAAACGATTGTCAGTGCGACTGAGATGCTCAGTGACAGCGATCCCGAAATGCAAGAAATGGCACAGGAAGAAATAAAAGAAGCTAAAGCACAGCAAGAACATTTATCACTTGAATTACAGAGAATGTTATTGCCTAAAGATCCCAATGACAATAACAATATTTATCTTGAAGTGCGTGCAGGAACAGGAGGCGATG
Organism: Gammaproteobacteria bacterium; assembly: GCA_023144715.1. Classification (GTDB taxonomy): domain Bacteria; phylum Pseudomonadota; class Gammaproteobacteria; order GRL18; family GRL18; genus GRL18. Next base: position 2,254 of record JAGLFC010000027.1, read on the forward strand.
AAGCTGCCCTTTTCTCAGGCGATCTTTTTAAAATGTACAGTCGCTATGCTGAATCTCAAAAATGGGCAGTAGAAATCATGTCTGAAAATTTGGGGGATCATGGTGGTTATAAAGAAGTCGTCGCTCGTATTGTAGGACATGGTGCATTTTCCAAACTCAAATTTGAATCAGGTGCTCATCGGGTACAACGTGTTCCCGAAACAGAATCTCAGGGACGTGTTCATACGTCTGCTTGTACCGTTGCCATTATTCCCGAAGTCGATGCCGTTGAAGCGATTGATATTAAAGCAAAAGATCTCCGCGTTGACACCTTTAGAGCTTCGGGAGCAGGTGGACAGCATATTAATAAAACGGACTCTGCTATTCGTTTAACCCATCTACCTACGGGCACTGTGGTTGAATGTCAGGAAGAACGTTCACAACACAAAAACAAAGCCAAAGCAATGTCTATGCTCTCCTCACGCATATTAGCCACAGAACAAGAAAAACAACAATCCGCACAAGCAGCTGATCGTAAACTTCAAGTCGGCAGTGGTGATCGCAGTGAACGCATTAGAACGTATAATTATCCTCAAGGTAGAGTGACTGATCATCGTATTAATTTAACTTTATATAAGCTTGATGAAGTGATGAATGGTGATTTAGGGGCTATTATTAATCCACTCTTGAGTGAACATCAGGCAGAATTACTGGCTGCCATGTCAGAGGATTAAAGCGATTATGTCTGAGCTTTATTTTACAATTGCTCAGACCTTGCACTATGGCACACAGTTATTGAGCAATAGTGACAGTGCCAAATTAGATTGTGAACTTTTACTACTCAAAGTATTAAATCATAAGCCAGAGATACAACACACCCGAACTTGGTTAATGACTTGGCCTGACACGCTACTTTCAAAGCCACAAAGAGAGCAATTTTTAGCCTATCTTGATGCGCGTTTACAAGGAATGCCTATTGCTTATATTCTTGGTGAACAAGATTTTTGGACGCTCACTTTAAAAGTCACAGCAGCCACGCTTATCCCCCGTCCAGAGACAGAATTATTAGTAGAATTTGCTTTGGAAAAAATACCTGAAACCGATCCATATCATGTATTGGATTTAGGGACGGGTAGTGGTGCCATTGCTTTAGCAATTGCCTCTGAAAGAAAATATGCACAGATTATTGCCAGTGATATGAGTCAAGAAGCATTGAATATTGCTCAGGAAAATGCGCTTGCTTTAAACATTGAGAATATTTCTTTTTACCAATCTTATTGGTTTAATAGCATTCCTCAACAACAATTTGATCTTATTGTCTCCAATCCGCCTTATATTGCAGAAAATGATCCCTTAATAGAAAAAAATGTTAAAAAGTATGAACCATTAACCGCTTTGTATTCAAATGATAATGGCTTGTATGATATTCACAATATTATAAAAAATACTCGTTTGTATTTAAAACCCAATGGCTGGATACTTTTTGAGCATGGTTATAATCAAAAAAATGCAGTACAAAAATTATTACAACACTATCATTTTAGCCATATCAGCACCTTAAATGATCTTAACCACCAACCCAGAGTTTCAATAGCTCAATATATAAAGAATTAGGACTTTTCCTATTTTATATCAAAAAACCATTGAAACTGTAATTTATTTAAGGTAGAATAATATCATACTAAATTACTTGGTCTTTACACTAATTAACATAATGAGGAAATTATAATGAACGTTGATCAACATTTAAAAGTCGCACAATGGCATATCGAACAAGCAAGACTACACGCAACAGAAAGCGGTTATAGCTGTGGCTGTCCTGTTAATGACCACGATCAAAAAGCAATTGATTCAGTTGAGTCTGGAAAGATTGAAGAAGAAAAAGTTTGTTCAGTATCATCATAATTATTGTATAATTTGATATTGTAAAAAAGCCGTTACTCTTTAATAGGAGTGACGGCTTTTTTTATGTTTTTTAATAGAATAAAATCAGTAAAGTAATACAAAAAAATTAATTTTTTTATAATAGAAATAATTTATATAAGGATAATGTTCAAGCTATAAGACTATAACTTGTTTTAGATAAGTGGCGTCCCCTAGGGGGTTCGAACCCCTGTTACCGCCGTGAAAGGGCGGTGTCCTAGGCCACTAGACGAAGGGGACATACTTGATGAAAAGCTACCTTATTGAGTGTTTAATTAGGTAGATAATCGAAGTCCTTCGGAGCAATTAGCTAGAAAGTGGGCGTATTATAGGCTTGCTTTTTTCATTAGTCAAACATTAATTTGTATTTATGATGAAATTTTATTTAAAGACAATAAAAATCATTAAATAACAGATTGCTTATGGATAATATGAGTGTCTTTTTATACTATAGACCGCTCTATGAATTTTTTTTCAGGGACTTAATGACTATGACCGATTTAACTCAATCACCTGCTTGGCTCAAACTTCAAGAACATTATTCAACCATTAAAGATGTTCAAATGCGTGAACTTTTTGCCGAAGATCCTCAGCGTTTTAATAAATTTTCCATTACGATGCCAGAAACATTGTTACTCGATTACTCAAAAAATCGTATCACTGACGAAACTATGACGCTTTTATGTGCTTTAGCACGTCAGTCTAATATTGAGCAATGGCGTGATAAAATGTTTTCAGGAAAAGCAATTAATATCACTGAACATCGTTCTGTCTTGCATAATGCATTAAGAAATTGTGCTGATACTCCTGTTATAGTAGATGGGCAAGATGTAATGCCTAATATTAAGGCGGTTTTAGCTCATATAAGACGTTTCTCTGATCAGGTGCATTCGGGTGAATGGCGTGGTTATAATGGGAAAAAAATAACAACCATTGTCAATATTGGTATTGGTGGTTCTGATCTCGGGCCTCATCTGGTATGTGAATCCATGAAAGCTTTTGCACAAGAGGGTTTAAAAGCACACTTTGTGTCTAATGTAGATGCCACTCATTTAGTCGAAACGCTCAAAAATATTGAGCCAGAGACCACTTTATTTGTCATTGCTTCCAAAACATTTACCACGCAAGAAACCATGTTGAATGCTCATAGTGCCAGATCTTGGTTTTTAGAACAAGTAGGCGATGAAAGTGCCATTGAAAAGCATTTTGTGGCTGTCACGACCAATATTGAATTGGCTAAAGAGTTCGGTATTAATGAAGCCAATATGTTTGAATTTTGGGATTGGGTTGGAGGTCGCTATTCTCTCTGGTCTTCTATTGGTTTGAGTATTGCTCTTTATCTGGGTATGGATCATTTTGAAGCACTTTTAGAAGGTGCTTATGAAATGGATCAGCATTTCCAAAAAACACCGTTAGAAGAAAATATACCCGTCATTATGGCTCTTTTAGGGGTTTGGTATAACAACTTTTTTGATGCTAAAAGTTATGGCATTATGCCCTATAGCCAATATTTGGATCGTCTTCCTGACTATTTGCAACAATTAGATATGGAGAGTAATGGTAAAACGACTGATCGCAATAATAAGCGTATTCATTATTCAACAGGTGCGGTTATTTGGGGAAAACCGGGTACCAATGGGCAACACGCTTTCTTTCAATTATTACATCAAGGCACTCAACTTATCCCTGCTGATTTTATTATGCCGATTGAAAGTGAAAATTCTTTAGAGGAACATCAAGAAGTCCTCTTTTCAAATTGCTTGGCTCAAACAGAAGCTTTCATGAAAGGCAAAACAATAGATGAAGTGATTGCTGAAATGAAACAGCAAGGTTGTACAGAAGAAACCATTGAAGCTATTGCTCCCCATAAAGTATTTGAGGGAAATAAACCCACCAATACCCTTCTTTTTCAACGTTTAACGCCTAAAACACTGGGTTCTTTATTAGCAATGTATGAACATAAGGTATTTGTTCAAGGCATTATTTGGAATATTAATTCATTTGATCAATGGGGTGTTGAGTATGGTAAGGTGCTTGCAGGTCAAATATTGCAAGATTTATCAAAAACAGATCCTGTGAATAATCATGATGCTTCCACTAATGGTTTAATTGACTTTTTTAAATCTTAAATAAACATTCGATGATATAATACAACTATTGGGTGATATAATACAACTATTGGGTTATATCACTCAGTTATTTTGGTAATTCACAATATAAAGATATGCTAAATGATTGTTAATTAAAAATATCTTGTTTTGGCATAAAACTTGCAATACTATACCCTCCCTAATTGAATTCTCTTTAATTATGATATTTTTTAACACTATGGCGATCAAGCATGACATCAAAAATTAAATTATTAAATTTATCAACATTTTCTCTGGCGGTAATTACATCAATTTATTCACTACAAGCAGTTGCTGTTGATGAGCAGGCTATTAATGATTTTATTGAAGACGATGATATTCCTTCAATTTCAGTCATTGGCACTGAATTAACCGATGTCAGTAATGAACAAATTAAATCAGCCGATGTGGCAGAAGCATTATCACGTAATGTCCCTAGCATTTCTTTGATCAGACGAAGTGGTATTGCCAATGATATTATTCTTCGTGGTCAAAGTAAGGATAATATCAACGTCACCATTGACAATGCCAAAATTTATGGGGCTTGCCCCAATCGTATGGATCCCCCGACTTCACATATTTTAACCAATAATATTGAAAGCATTGAAGTCATTGAAGGGCCTTATGATGTCGAAAACTTTGGTACACTCAGTGGTATTGTTAAAGTTAAGATGGTACAACCTGAAGAAGATTTACATGGTGAAGTCAGTGTTAATTTTGGTCGTTGGAATTACCAAAAACAAGCCGTTAGTCTTACTGGTGGTAATGAAAAAGTACGAGGTATCGTCAGTGTTTCTCAAGAATCCAGTGATCAGTATGAAGATGGTGACGGTAATGATTTTGCAGAACAAATCGACGAACTCGGTCTAACAGGGCCTGCGTCTATGGTGCAATATCAAGATCAGCATCGTAATATGGATGCCTATGATAAAAAAACATTCATGGGTAAATTCTATTTTAATCTTATTGATAACCATGAAATGGCAATCAGTTATACCGCCAATCGAAGTGATGATGTGTTATATCCCTCTAGCAAAATGGATGCCTCTTATGATGATTCCAATATGGTGAATGTTGAATATGCGATTAAACATTTAGGGACATTTTCTAAACAACTCGATCTTCAATATTACCATTCCGATGTCATACATCCCATGTCAACCAAATATCGACTCTCTTCAGGCCCCAACTCTGCTAATGAAGTTGTGAGCAAATTGAATACCAGCATGGATGGTGTGAAAATAAAAAATGCCTTTGATATTAATGCCACCTTAGAAGGTGTGGTGGGTCTTGATTATAGTGAACGTAATTGGGATGGTAAATATATTGGCTATGGTTTAAAAAGAGGTATTACAGATAATAAGAGTATTGATAATGTTGATACTGACAATGTCGCTATTTTTTCTGAATTTGAAAAACGTTATGATGACCTTACCATCACCGCAGGTGCTCGTTATGATGATGTCTCTATAAAACCCAAAGGTTCTCAAAAAAATAATGATTATAATTACTTTAGTGGCTTTATTAAGGGTAATTATGAATACAATCATAGAACCACTTTGTTTGCAGGCTTTGGTAAATCATCACGTGTTCCTGATGCCAGAGAACTTTACTGGAAGATGTCCAATGGCATGGAAGGTGGCAATCCTGATTTAGATAAGACGGATAACTACGAAATTGATTTTGGTGTTGATCATAACTTTAAACATGTTAGCTTTAAAACCACCCTATTTCATAGCTGGTTAAAGGATTATATTTACTATAACGACAGTAAAATGAAAAATAAGCAGGTCAATGTTGATGCCAAAATTTATGGCTTTGATATTACAGGTTTATATCCTATAAGCGATGAACTGTATCTTGATTTTGGTATTGCTTATCAGCGTGGCAAAAAAGATAAGGCTTTAGCAGGTCAAACCGATAAAGACCTTGCGAATATTGCCCCTACAACCATGAACCTTGCTCTTAATTATGACTATATGGAAAATGGTACCGCAAAAATAGAACTGGTTGCTGCCGATAGATGGGATAATTATGATGAAGATAATGGTGAACAAGAAATCGCAGGCTATGGCATTATGAACCTACAAGTACGTCATAATGTCACCAAAATATTTGAAGTCACTGTGGGTGTTGATAATGTATTTGATAAAACCTATGCCGTTAATAATACCTATAAAGATCTTATTTTATTAACCGATGGGCGTGGAGATGTCATGATGATGAATGAACCCGGTCGCTATTACTACCTTAATGCTGCATTAAAGTTTTAATAAAAAAGACTATCAATTAAAAAGCAGTAGTCTTCCTACTGCATTTTTGTTTAAATCTGCTCTTCTTATGTTTATTCGGAACCATTCATTATGTTTGTCACAGAATTATTTGATAAAGGCGGTATTATTGTCTGGATATTGGCAGGCTACTCCTTTATTGCCCTTACTATTTTATTTGAACGTCTGATCAGTTTTATTTTTATGGGCAGTCCTAGCAAACAGGCTGAAGCTCATTTGCTGATAGCACTCAAGGAAGGACAGCCTGATAGCATCATTGACTCTATGCGCGGCCCAGAAGGACGTTTATTACAGGGTATGTTACAAGCGTCGAAGGAAGGCGTTAAGGATCTGAATCGAGTCGCCATTCGTCTAGGCAGTTTTGAACTCAATAAAATGGAAAAAGGCTTTCGTACCCTCTCCTTTTTAGGTAATACTGCTCCTTTATTGGGACTATTAGGCACTATTATTGGCATGATTAAAGCATTTATGGTGATCGAACAAGCAGGTGGTCAGGTTGATGCTCAAGCATTAGCGGGGGGTATCTGGGAAGCCATGCTCACCACAGGCGTGGGTTTAGCGGTTGCCATCCCTGTTTTACTATTATTGCATTTACTTGAATCAAGTGCTGATAAACGTGCTCATAGTATGCGTAATTTTGCTTCTTTAATGTTGGAATATTTTCCAACGAATACAAGAGGGAATGCCACAGAAGAGGAAAAAGCCAGCCATCATCGCAGTGGTGTCACTCATGCAATTTGAAGGACGTAGACGCACCAGTAATGTACCCAATTTAACGCCATTGATCGATATTGTTTTTTTATTACTGGTTTTTTTTATGTTGACCTCGCATTTTGTACGAGATGAAGTACTCAATATTGATTTACCTGAGGCTGATAGTGGTGAAGCTTTAGATGAACCACAACAAGTAGAAGTCATTATTAATGAAGAAGGTGACTATTCTGTCAATAGCCAACGTGTTTCTTTAGAGGCTTTGGAACAATTATTAGTGACGGAATTAAGTGAACAAAAAGAAAAAATCGTGCGTATCAGAGGCGATGAAAACGTTGATTTAGGCATTGCGATTGGAGCGTTTGATGCCGCACGTAAGGCAGGTGCTTCTGGAGTTGATATTGTCACAATAAAACATCCCATCACACAAACATCTGATCAACGGTCGGATCGTTAAATTGAATTTGAATCATTTTATTTGGTTGATCGCAATTACACTCTCATTATCCGTGCATTACGCTTTATTTATGTATAAAAAAAAGCATTATGTTTTGCCTGATGTCGTGGTTCAAGAAACCATTACACAGGTTCGTTTTTCCAATGCACTCTCCCCTCCTCTAATAACTATTATTGAACCGCACATTGAAATAACAGAGCCAGAACCTGTTATTGTACCCATCGCTATTGTTGTACCAGTAGAGGTAGCACCAGAAATAGAACCAGAGATTGTTAAGCCTATCGTCGAAAAAATTATAGAAAAAAAACCTGAGCCTATTATTAAAAAAAAGGCAAAGGTCAAAGTAAAACCCACTCCCAAACCAAAACCTACTCCTAAGCCAACGCCAATACCTCAAACTAAAAAGGTTAAACC
>JAGLFC010000028.1 GCA_023144715.1 Gammaproteobacteria bacterium
TAGATTTATCAAAAAAATGTGATATTACACATGATGATTTGTTAAAATTAAATATATACTTTGACGAAGTGTATGAATTAAAAACTGTACAGTGAATCACTATATAAGATTTTGTGTTATTTCAATCACCTAAAATGAATTGGCACTTATTAGTTGAACCTAGGAAACTAAGGAGTATAAAAATAAGATTAATAGTGATTATACACTATGAATGAATGCGTTGATAAATATTAAATTGATACTCATGAGGATTGTCAATATTGGGTTTATGAGCGTTATGATATATATTTTCCCACTGTAAAAAGTTAATCTCAGGAAACCAAGCATCACCCTTAAAGTCACCTTTAACCAACGTTAAATATAAATAATCTGCTTGTTTAAGTGTCTGTTTATATAGATTTTCTCCTCCGATAAACATTAATTCTGGGTGATTTTTTTGAGTGGCGTAGTGTATCGCATCATCAATTGAAGTACAGATAATAGCACTTGATACAGGCTCATTTTTTTGATTCATTGCCTGATAGTGCTTATTACAAGTAAGAATAATATTATCTCGATTGGGTAGAGGTTTAAAGGGGAGTGATTCCCATGTTTTACGCCCCATAACAATGGGTTTATTTAAGGTGTTTTTTTTAAACCATGCTAAATCTTCGGGTAGTGTCCAAGGTAATTTATTATTGAGACCAATCACTCGATCTTCTGCCATTGCTACAATTAGTGAAATTTTCACATTATATCCCTTAAAATAAAATCATATTACAATTGACCACTAGTTTTAATTTCAAGATAACGATTGACTAATTTTATCGCAAGTTTATCAGGCGTTACGTCAATAATATTAATACCATGAGTATATAACTGATCAAATAAAATACGTTGTTGACTTTGATAATCGCATGTAGAAGCCAATAATAATGCTTCAGAAAAATCATTGACAGGCTTATCCAATACTTGTTCTAAAGCCTGTTCTTTTAAACTGGCTAAAATCACGAGATGTTTATGTTTCAGTAATTTTAACGCATTAAGCAAATCATCGCTGTCTTCACTACGTAAATTGGTTAACACAATAATGAGTGCTCGTTTTTTTTGTTTTAATAATACTTGTGACACGCCTTGTGTATAATCAGGTGTCACAGTGTTGGCTTGAAGATCATAAACATTGTTAAGCAAATTATGAATGGTGGACATTCCTTTTTTTGCAGGTAACCAGCGTTGTGCATTCTGATTATTTTTTGTGGCAAAGGTGCTAAAACCAACAGCATCCCCATGATGCAATGCGACATAAGATAAGAGTAACATTGCATTAAGGCTGTGATCAAAATGTGATAATTCATCATCATGAGACAGCATTCTACGTCCACAATCTAGTAAAAATATAATTTCCTGATCTTTTTCATCTTGATATTCTTTTGAAATTAATTTTTGTAAACGTGATGTGGCTTTCCAGTCAATTTGTTTTAATGGATCACCCGCACGATATTCACGTAATTGATTAAAATCCATGCCTTCACCACGACGGCGAATTTTTTTTATACCCAATTGGCTGAGAAGATTATCTGTCGCTAACAAGGCATATTGACTAATAGATGAAAAATTTGGGTAAACCATTGTTTTTGATATATTTGGAACAAAATGATTTCTTAACCAAATTGACCAAGGGGATTGTATAAGGCATTGCATTCCTAAAAAATATTCATTACCTCTTTTTACAGGTTTAATGGCATATTTTAAGACCGCATATTGGTCAGAATAGAGTGTGAGCTTTTGAGGCATATCTTTTAGTTTACAATTAACGGGATAGTGATCAAAAATATTTAAGTGAATTTTTTTGTTAGAAAAGTAAGTACTTTGATAACTTAAACGGAGTGTGACATCATGCCAAAGTCCCAATGACATTTTTGTGGGTACTTCTCGTTCACCCCATATTAGGTGGATACTGTATAAACGTATAAGATCCCATATCAATAAAAGAACAAGTAGAATCAAACTAATATACCAAAGCCATAATAATTCATTCCATACTGAACTGATCAGCCCTATTAGGGTAAGCAAGCCCAGTAAAATAAAAAGAGTATTACCCGGTTTAAGACCATAAAACAGTTCATTTAAAAGATATTTTAAAGTGTTCATATTAGCTTCGAGGTGCATCCACTTTATCCAAAATATTCTTTAGAAGGTGTTCAATAGACATGCCTTCTAATGCCATTTCAGGTGATAATATAATACGATGTCGCATAACAGGTAGAGTGATTTTTTTAATATCATCTGGAATAATATAATCACGTCCTTGAATCACAGCGTACGCTCTGGCTGCTCGAATTAAGGCAATACTTCCTCTTGGTCCAGCACCCATGGCAATACCTGGCCATTGTCGTGTAGCACGTACAATATCAACGCTATATTGCACTATTTTTTCATCCACCTGTATAGTGGCAGCTTGTTGTTGTAACATTAAAATGGTGTCTGCATTCATACAAGAATCAACCTGTGAGACATCTAATTTATTACCCACTTTTTTATGAGTAATATGTTGTACTAATTCTAATTCTTCATGTTCTTTAGGATAATCAATCATAATTTTAAATAAAAAACGATCCAATTGTGCCTCTGGAAGAGAATAAGTGCCTTCTTGTTCAATAGAATTTTGGGTTGCCAGTACCATATAAGGTTTGGGTACAGCAATTGCACGCCCTTCTAAAGTGACTTGCTGTTCTTGCATGACTTCTAATAAAGCTGCCTGCGTTTTTGCAGGTGCACGATTGATCTCATCGGCTAATAATAAATGACTAAATACAGGACCTTTGCGAATTTTAAAACTTTCTGATTTCATATCATAAAGCACATGACCTGTGACATCGCTGGGCATTAAATCAGGTGTAAATTGAATGCGAGAAAATTTACCCTTAAATGTTTTTGCTAACGCTTGCACCATTAATGTTTTACCTAATCCCGGTACACCTTCAATAAGTACATGTCCACTGGCCACTAATGCGACTAATATTTGTTCAATCACATCCTTTTGACCAATGACTGCTTTAGATAATTCTTCTTTAATAGATGCACATATTTTATTACTGGCTTGTATTGTTAATTTATCCACGATATTCTCTTTTATGTCAAATGGTGTTTTAATCAAGCATTTTATATCAATGTATTTTAGGCTATTGTCACCTAATATTAAATGTCATTGTGTATAATTCGTGGATTCAATTATAAATTGTGCTTAATTTATTGGTTAAACCTAAGGAAAAGAATCAGATGTGTCATACTCCTTCCTATCAAGCCGTTTCGTGTAAAATGCACAGTGAATTAGAATTGGCTATTATGCACAGTCAGTATGTAAAGCTACATTATAGTGATAACACTGCCAAAAAAATTATCAAAGTGGTCAAACCAATTGATATTATGACACAAAAAGATCAAGGTGAATTTTTACTATGTACTCATAATAATCTTACCTTTAAAATTCGTCTTGATCATATTGACTATTACGAATTAAATTAAGCTATTTATAGACAAGTTGTATTATAATGATGTGTTCAAATATATAGTTTAGCGATTAAGAGGTATAAATAAAAGTGACTCACATTAAAGTAGGGATTGTCGGTGGTACAGGCTATGCTGGAGTTGAACTACTGCGTTTATTAGCGAATCATCCCAATGTTGATCTACAGGTAATTACATCACGTTCAGAATCAGGAATCGCTGTCAGTGCGTTATATCCTAATTTAAGAGGTCATTTAGATATAGAGTTTTCTGAACCCGATGTGTCAACATTAAAAAACTGTGATCTTGTTTTTTTTGCGACACCTAATGGTATTGCCATGAAAATGGTCTCTGAATTAATCCAATCAGGTGTCAAAGTGATTGATTTAGCTGCCGATTTTCGTATCAAAGATGTGGCCGTTTGGGAACAATGGTATGGGATGAAACATGCGTGTCCAGAGTATATTGAAAAAGCAGTGTATGGCTTACCTGAAATGAATCGCGATGCTATAAAAAATGCCCGTTTAATTGCGAATCCCGGTTGTTATCCAACAGCCGTTCAATTAGGTTTTTTGCCTCTAATTGATCATAAATTAATCAATACTGAATTTCTGATTGCTAATTGTTGTTCAGGAGTCAGTGGGGCAGGACGAGGCGCTAATATAGGCACCTTATTATGTGAAGCCAGTGAAAGTTTTAAAGCCTATGCCGCTTCAGGGCATCGACATTTACCAGAAATAAAACAAGGTCTTGCTCTGGCAAATGGTCATTCTGTCGATTTGACTTTTGTACCTCATTTAAGCCCTATGATTCGTGGAATTCATGCCACACTTTATGCCAAACCACTTAAAGATAATATTAAAATTGCTGATATTCAAACTCTATTTGAAGAATATTATGCGGATGAACCTTTTGTGGATGTACTTCCAGCAGGATCACATCCTGAAACAAGAACGGTAAAAGGGGCTAATATTTGTCGTATTGCGATTCATGAGCAACAAGAAACAAATACCCTAATTATTTTATCCGTCATTGATAATTTGGTAAAAGGTGCAGCAGGTCAAGCCGTTCAAAATATGAATATTGCCTTTGGTTTACAGGAAAATTCAGGACTCAATATCGTACCTTTAATGCCTTAAAATATACAATTTTTCACTATAATATCTTATAAATGATGTTATGTTGAGCCATTCTCCTAAATAGATAAACTGTAAACCCCCTTGTGTTAGCAAGGGGACTATTCAAACACTGAATCGAACTGAGCTAAACTTCATCGTTACATTTCCAAGGTTCATCGGTATAGATGGTTATTTAAAGCAATAAAATCTGCTACACTAAGATTTTGTTTATTAAAGGCTTTGATATGACTGATTACTCACCCACACACTCCCATTATGAAGGCCCATTGACCCTTATTAAAGGCAAAGATGAGGCATTAGAAATTTCAATTGAAAAAATGCAACACCAATTGCAATCACTAGGATTTGATATTAAAGAAACACTCTGGTTAAATCCTGTTAATCATATTTATTCCGTTAATATTCAAGATAAAAATTGTCCTTTGCTCTTTACTAATGGTAAGGGTAATACTAAAAATGCCTGCCTTGCCAGTGCCTTGGGGGAATTTTTTGAACGATTAAATTGTAATTATTTCTTTGCGGATTATTACCTAGGCAATAAAATTGCACACGATGACTTTGTTCACTATCCGAATGAGCAATGGTTTTTAATACAAAACTCTGTGTTAGCCATGCACGAACAATTACTCAATAAAGAATTATGGGCATTATATGATCCTGAGCAACAATTAAGCCCTCAACATCTTATTGATACCAATTCAGGTAATCAGCAACGAGGTATTTGTAGTCTGCCTTTTATTCGCCAAAGTGATCAACAAGAAACTTGGTTTCCAGTGAATATTATTGGTAATTTATATGTCAGTAATGGGATGTCTGCGGGTAATAGTATGATGGAAGCTCGTACTCAGGCATTGTCAGAAATTATTGAACGGTCTATCAAAAATAAAATTATTGCTGAAGGGATTAGCCTGCCAGAAGTACCCGATCATATTATTGAAATGTATCCTAAAGTGATTTCTGCCATTAATGAGTTAGAAAAAGAAGGCTTTGTGATTGAAGTTAAAGATGCTTCTTTAGATGGTATTTATCCAATTATTGCCATCTTGATGTTAGAACCCCATTCTGGTCGTTGTCTCGTATCATTTGGAGCTCATCCTAGTTTTGAAGTTGCATTAGATCGTACCATGACAGAATTATTACAAGGACGACGGTTAAATTCTTTGGATGGTTTTCAAACCCCTTGTTTTGATGCACAAGCAGTGGCTGATCCTGTGAATTTAGAGACTCATTTTATTGATTCAAGTGGTCTGATTAGCTATGACTTTTTTAAAAAAGAAAGTGATTATGAATTTATTTATTGGGATTTTGATGGCAGTAATTTTGCTGAACATACGCTGGCAGAGTTTAATTTTTTAGTGTCACTCTTTAATGAAGAAAATAAAGATATTTATATTGCTGACTATGAACATTTAGGCGTTTATGGCTGTCGTATTATTATTCCCGGTCTCTCTGAAATTTATCCTATTGAAGAACTCAGTTGGCAAAATAATAATGAGGGAGTCGCACAAAGAGCACGCATATTATCGCTTAATCAATTAAATCCTGAACAAGCCCAAGAATTATTACAGGAGTTGGATGAAAGTGATTATAGTGATCATTCTGATGTCTGTGGTCTGATTGGTATTGCTCCTGATCCAGACAGCGTATGGGAAAGTCTGAGAGTGGGTGAATTAAAAGGAATGCTTGCCTTACATATTGGTGATTATGAACAAGCATTAGACTGGTCACAATGGTGTTTAGATATAGGTGAATACACAGCTTCAAGAAATAAACATTATTATGCACTCAATGCACTGTTAGAAATACAGATTGACAATAATAAACATAGAAAAGACTATATTGAAGGGCTGACACTTCTTTATGGTGATGCCTATATCAAAAATGCCATTGCTCTTATTGACGGTGATAAACATTATGATGGTTTGCATGATGCTGGATTAGAATTAATAGGTTTACATTATCATCAAAATTTACTGTGTGCTTATGAAAAATTACAAACAGCCAAAAAACAATGGGCAGTGAATTAATCTGATCACTATGATATTTTTTGTAAAATTATAAGGCTTGTAATTAATGAATTGATTTGATATTGTTTACTGGTTCACAATTATGGAAAATATTCATGTCTCTATTAGCTCAAAAAACATTATTGTATGCTGAAGATGATGTCGTCACACTTAATTTATATGAACATTATTTTAAAAAACATTTTAAAAGAGTTTATACTGCAATAAATGGCAAACGTGCATTGGATCTTTATAAGGATAAAGATCCTGATGTGGTTATTTTAGACGTTAATATGCCTGTTATTAATGGTTTAGAGGTTTGTAAAGCGATTCGCAAAAAAGATAAGCAGACCAAACTTATTTTACTGACGGCTCACTCAGATAAGTTACTCTTAATGGAAGCCATTGGGCTAGGACTGACGGCTTATTTAGAAAAACCTGTCAATCCAACACAATTGAAAGAAGCCTTTAAAAAAATTTATGAAAGTGACTTTGATTTACCTATTATTAAATTATGGCATCACAATAAACAGATTTATATGTGGAATAATGAGAAACAAGAACTGTATGTTGATACTGAAATAATTGCTTTAACCAAAAAAGAAAAAAATGTTTTAGAGGTCTTTATTACTTCTAAGTATGATAAATTAAGTTATCAGCAACTTTATAATCGAGTTTGGATAGATGAAAATAAGGAATTTAGTGAAGTCGCCATTAAAACGATTATTAAAGGCTTACGCAGTAAATTACCTCCTAATTCTATTGTTAATGTCTATGGCTTAGGTTATTTTTTAAATAAATCATAACACTGATAAACAGTGAATTAAGAGCAAAATATATAGAATATTCTGGTAAAGTACGTTCATATTTAGGATTATTAATTATAGCTTGATAAAAGCCACCAATACCTACCAATAAATTACTATACTTTATTGAATTTAACATTTTATATTTTAAATAAAGCTTCCTTTTACTGTCATTCAACTCATTTCCCCATGAAAAAACATGGGGATGATACTTTTGAGTCTATTTTCGTGTACCAATTAGCTCAATTTCATAACCATCAGGATCTTTAACAAAGGCAATAATGGTGTTGCCAGCATTCATAGGACCTGCTTCACGCATGATTTCACCTCCTTGGTTGCGTATGTGTTCAGTGGCTTGATATACATCATCCACTTCAATAGCAAAATGACCAAAGGCATTGCCTTGTTGATATGATTGTGTATCCCAATTATGAGTAAGTTCAATCACACTATTATCCTGTTCATTTCCATAACCGATAAATGCCAGCGTAAAACAACCTTCAGGATAGTCTTTTTGACGCAAAAGTGTCATTCCTAATACTTGAGTATAAAAATCAATGGAACGCTGTAAATCACCTACACGGATCATGGTGTGTAATAATCTCATTATAAAATTTCTCCTATTTGTATGAATTAAGGTGTATTAAAGTGTTGAAATACGTTGTAATTCAGGTACCGATAATTGATGCTCTGTTGCGTATTGTATGGCTCTATTCAAACGATCAGGTGCAGAACGTCCCATACATTTATGAGCCAGATCGCCATTAATCGCCTCTACCATTGCTTCAATAAGGCGTTCACGATCCAGTGTTTGTCCTGTTAAATGGTTTTGCAGAACTAATACATCATCCAAAACATTAATGGCTAAAGCATGATTTTCATGCCATAAGGCATTCACATCACCACCGACTTCAAGCCCCGCAATATTTGTGGTCAAAATATAAAGATTTTTACGCACCAGTTCAAAGAGCATTTCATTATCATCCGCAACGATCCAACTGGGAATGTCTAAGCTGTTTAAAGCAGTTTTTAAAATATCTGCTTTAGGCCCTATTATTGGTGAAGGAACCAATACTTTAAAATCTTGACCTTTTTTCTTTTCAAACCAGACCGAAATAACCGTGGTATTTATCAGTTGATGTTTTTGCCAATCATTGGGTAATAACTCATTTTGTAATAAAGCCACTTTATCTTTCCAATGATCGGGCAGTTGCTCCAAAACAGGATCAAGATCGCTTTCTCCCACGGCAATTAATACCATTTCAGGATCACGGATGTCTTGTGCTATTTCAGCAATGTTCATGGTTCGGGTAATAGGAACGATAGGGTAGCCAAGACGTAATAATCCTCTGGTAAAAACACCTGACATTTCACCCATGCCAATAACAATAATTGATTTTTTCATAATAATTTCCTGAGTACTATTTTTTAATAATGTGGTGGTGGAGGTTCAGGCTCATTTTTGGACTGAGAGCCATTTTCCTGTAAACTACTGACCTTATTTTGTATCTGCTTTAATTGCCGAATCAGTGTACCAATAGAGTTTTGATGCTCAATAATAATGTGATTCAGTTGCTCAATTGTATCTTCTTGATGAGCATTTTTTATTTCTAATTCCATGACACGGTTTTCAATATCCGACATAATTAAGCCTGTTAATGAATATAATAAGTGAATTTTAACCGATTATGAAGAAACAATGATAGATTTTGATGTGTTAATTATAGGGGCAAGTGCTGCTGGATTGATGTGTGCGATTGAAGCAGGCAAGCGTGGGCGTAAGGTATTGATATTGGATCATGCTGATAAAGCAGGGAAAAAGATACGAATTTCAGGTGGGGGAAAGTGTAATTTTAGTAATTATGAGGTCAGTGCTGATCATTATTTATCAGACAATAAGCATTTTTGTAAATCAGCCTTGTCTCGATACCAGTATTATGATTTTTTAAGCCTATTAGCCAATTATAATATTCCTTGGCATGAGCGTGAGCATGGGCAACTGTTTTGTGATCGAAGTGCCAATGATATTGTGCAGATGCTGTTATCTGAATGTAATAAGTATTCTGTTACCCTTCAATTAAATGCCACCATTAAAACAATTCATCATCATTTGTCTATTAATTGTTTTCAAGCATTCAGTTCAGCAGGTGATTATCAGGCACAGTCTTTAGTTGTGGCGACAGGTGGTTTGTCTGTAGCAAAAATGGGTGCCACTGATTTTGGTTTGCGTCTTGCACAACAATTTTCTATCAATGTTATTGCCACTCGACCGGGATTAGTGCCATTAATGTATAATGATAAAGACCGTACTCGTTATCAGCAACTCTCTGGTATTGCCTTGTTTGCTGAACTGAGCTATGGCAATCAAGTGTTTACAGAAAATTTACTGTTTACTCATAAAGGCATCAGTGGTCCTGTTGTCTTACAAATATCATCGTATTGGCAGGCAGAACAAGCACAGAGTATTCACATCAAGCTCTTACCAGAGTTAGACCTTTATGAATGGTTGATACAACAAAAGGCTAAACAAGCCAATCTTCTGGTTAAAAATATTTTGGCACAAAAACTCACCAAGCGATTAGTGGAATGCTTTTGTTTTCTTCATGGTATAGACAAGGCCATCAAACACTATCATGATAATGATTTACAAAAAATAGCGGATATGTTTCAACATTGGCACTTTTGGCCTGATGGCACAGAAGGCTATCGAGTGGCAGAAGTGACCGTCGGAGGGGTTGATACTAATGAACTATCATCAAAAACGATGCAAGCCAAAAATCAATCAGGATTGTATTTTATTGGTGAGGTGCTGGATGTGACAGGGCATTTGGGTGGCTATAACTTCCAATGGGCTTGGTCTTCAGGTTATAGCGCAGGGCAGTTTGTGTAATATTTGTTATACCACTATTGTTTATTTTTTTGATAATTAAGCCAAACTCGACAGCCTAAAGTGGCTGATAATATACCTGATATTAAAAATATCAACGCGATGGGTGTAAATATTTCATCTTTTAACGATAAATAAAGGGAGGCACTAATCCCTAATATTGAAGCGATAATTGTTTTGGTATAGCTGTACTTTATAGAGGCCATAGCGGTGACAAAACCACCAAAAAACATGACAATACAAAAACCAAAACCACCTAATGTATAAGTAAATATGTGTGACCATGCTTGTAATTCAGGATAGCTTTTTACAAGACTGCCATAACCGACTAAACCCATAATTAACATGAGTTGATTACACAATCCTAAGACAAGAATAGTAATAATACCTAAGCTGACTGCTTTTAAACTATTTATCATGAGTTCTCTTTATGTTGTATTAATGTAGATGAAATGTAAGTGGTATCCTATTTAAATTCATTGATTAAGGTCAAATAAGTAGATGATTCCTTTTTTTCAAGTTACAATTTATTTTTTGAGTCAGAGAATTTAGGAAATAATGATAAACATTGTAAAATCTTTTATAGAAACACGCTATTTTCAACATGTTATTACGTTTTTAATTATATTTAATGGCATTACTTTGGGCTTGGCAACCTCTAAAGAGGTTATGAATAATTATGGTATATTGATAAATATTATTGATAATATTATTGTCATTATTTTTACAATAGAAATTAGCCTAAGAATTTATGTCCATCGTTTTCGATTTTTTACCGATCCTTGGAGTGTATTTGACTTTTTTGTGGTGGCTATTTCTTTAATTCCTGCGGATGAGGGGCTTTCTATTCTTCGTGTGCTTAGGGTATTAAGATTGTTCAGATTATTGACAATTGTGCCTCAAATGCGTTTAATTATTTCGGCTATTTTAAGTGTTATCCCCGGTATGGCTTCAGTTTCTTTAGTCTTACTTTTATTCTTCTATGTGTTCGCTATTATCGCCACTAATTTATTTAGCAGTGCGTTTCCTCAATGGTTTGGTAGCCTAGGTGAATCTATGTATACCTTATTTCAAATTATGACTTTAGAAAGCTGGTCTATGGGTATTGCACGACCGATTATGGAGGTTTATCCTTATGCTTGGATATTCTTTGTTATTTATATTTTGATTGTGACTTTTATTATGGTCAATCTCTTTATTGGTCTGGTTGTAGATGCAATTTTTACGATTAAAGAGCATGATAAATTAGACAGTGCGACTGTAGAAAATGAAACAGTGCATCACGATGAAATTCAGGCTTTACGTGATGAACTTAAAGAAATTAAACAGTTAGTGAAGCAATTACACAAACAATAAAGAGTAAAAGCTTAAAGTTTAATGTGAATGCTAGTGAGTTCTGTACCAAAACCACTGGCATTTTTATGACCACCCCCACCAAATTTTTGTGCAAGTTGTGCAACATCAATGGCTTTTTCACCTCCTGAGCGTAATTGCCAAACACGGCGTTCAGCCTTATCTTCATAAGCGGCCGCAAAGGGATAGCCATCTGATAATTGGTGCAAAAGTTCACTGCCAATACTACTAGGGGCATTAACTACAGGTATAGTATAACCTGCTATTTCTCCCATACGAGCAGCATTTTTATAGCGTTTAATTTGTTTCTCTCTGTAACGTTGTAAAATAAGCCCTTCTTGGTGTAATGTCTCCAACGCATTATCATCGTCTAACCAACATCCCCAAAGTTTTAATTTCATTGGGTAAGACATAATGGCAGAAATAATAGTGGGAGTATTATTAAGTTTAAATTGCCATAAGTCATTATCTTGAATATGTTGTAAGAGTTGAGGAACAGGAGATGAGTGAAAATATTTCCATGTTAAGACAGCTCCTGATTGAGACATATCTAGGTTAAGCTCAAGATTATCACATTCTTGTTCTAAATCTTTAAGATCATCCAAAGCAGTGACATGATGATCAATTAAAATAACGTTAATTGCTTGTTGGCACAGTTTTTTCATATCTGTGCGTTTATAACTAAAATCTAAAATATACACATCTTTACCTGTACAATCAGGTGGTGCCGTGCCATGTCGTCCTTGGTGAAAAATAATGTTTTGTTTTGCGGTATTATAAGCGTCGTGTTGTTTAAAAAATAATTGTATTGCCAAGGCCGCTGCAAAGCCATCAGGACAATTACCGTGATAAATAACAATAATAGGATTTTTAAATAATGTACTCATAGATAATAATCTCTTTTTATGTCTTGTTATAACTATGCTGAGTACGACCATACACTTGTATAATACGTTTTACATAGTTTTGTGTTTCTTTATAAGGTGGAATACCATTGTAGCGTTTTACTGTTTGTTCTCCAGCATTGTAACTGGCAAGCACAAGCTTTACATTACCTTGATGTCTTTTTAATAACCAAGCAACATAGCGTATGCCACCTGTAATATTTTGTTGAGCATCCCAAGCATCACTGATGGCAAAACGTTTTGCTGTTGAGGGCATTAATTGCATTAAGCCTATTGCTCCCTTAGGGGAAAGTGCTTTAATGTTAAAATTAGATTCTTGCTGAATAATGGCTAAAATTAAGCGTGGTTCTATATTATAAAGTGGTGCGATTGTATTGACTATTTTTACAATTTTTTGGCAATTTTCAGAACATTTTTTTGTTTGCCAATAAGGAGTAGGCAGTCTCGTGCATATCGTTTTTTTACTGGTTAATTGACTATCTAGGCGAGATAACATCTGTTGGGCATATTGATCGCCTGATTTTGCTGCCACTTTAAACCAACGAACGGCTAGTGCTTCGTTTTTATCGGTACCACGAGCGTTTAGGATCATCCATGCAAGATTGACTTGAGCATCACTATGACCATTGATGGCCGCTTTACAATACCAATAAATAGCTTGTTTTTGATCTTTTTCTAAACCTTCTCCATGTTCATAAGCAAGGGCTAAATCAAATTGGGAGTTTACTTGTCCTTGTTTTGCTAAATTTTTTATTGTTTCAATTTCAGTTTGAAATTCAGATAAAATTTGAGCCATTAAAGGCATTGATAATGAGCATACAACGAGAAATAATAGTATTTTTTTTAGGTGATTAAATTTAAAAATAAGAATATGGCTCATAAGAGATAGTATTCAATAATGGCTAAAAGAATATAAATAAAGGATGTTCATTTATTATAGTTGAAAATAAGGATTGATCAATATGAACAGTGAATTTAGGAAAACAATTAACCATACACTAGGTTTATTTAGTTTCATTGATCAAAATAAATAAACTCAGTGTATGTGTAACATGTCTTTTTTCTTAACACGCTTTAATAAGGATATATTAAAAAGGTTAAGCTTTTAAAATATCTAATACTTCTTCTAACTCAGTGCGAAGTTGCAGAATAATTTGTTGACTACGAGTGACATCTTCTTTGGATTTTCCACCTTCCAGTTTTTGCCGTGCTCCGCCAATTGTATAACCATGTTCATATAATAAACTACGAATTTGTCGAATCATAATAACATCTTGACGTTGGTAATAACGTCGATTACCTCGACGTTTTACAGGTTTTAATTTAGGAAACTCTTGTTCCCAATAACGCAAAACATGAGGCTTTACATCACATAGATCACTGACTTCACCAATGGTGAAATAGCGTTTCCCTGGAATAACGGGAAGTTCATTATTATTCGATGCTTCCAGCATATGCTTCTACCCGAGCTTTAAGTTTTTGACCAGGCTTAAATGTCACCACACGACGCGCCGAGATAGGGATCTCTTCGCCTGTTTTAGGATTTCGACCAGGGCGCTCGTTTTTATCCCGTATATCGAAATTGCCAAAACCAGATAACTTAATCTGTCCACCTGTTTCTAGTGCAATTCTTAATTCTTCATAAAAAGCCTCAACAAAGTCTTTTGCTTCACGTTTGTTAAGACCTAATTCTTCAAATAATTGTTCTGCCATATCGGCTTTTGTGAGTGCCATTTTTTATCCTTTAGTACCTAAAAGCTAATCTCTCAGTTTAGCCCCATGTTGTTGCTCAAGATTGTCTAATACCACTTGAATCAAAGTGTCAATCTCATCATCTTTTAAGGTACGTGACTGTTCTTGTACACTTAGGCTTACTGCTAGACTTTTTTTGCCTGCTTCAACACCCTCACCGATATAGACATCAAAGAGTTCAACCTGTACTTTACTTTTTTGAGAAAGTTCATTTTTGACTGTTTGACGAATACTGTTGATTATAGCAGAAGATTCAGTTTCGTCACCTATAATCAGTGCAATATCCCGACGAATTGCAGGAAACTTTGATAAAACTTCAAATTCGGGTACTTTTGCCACTGAAATGGCTTTAAATTCTAGTTCAAATAAAATACTTTGACTCTTTACATCCATTTCTTTGGCAATACTTGGATATAATGTGCCTATCCAACCCATTGCACGATCATCTTTATAAATCCGTGCAGATTGACCAGGATGTAGAGCAGGGTGTTGTTCTGCGATAAAATGATAAGAGGATAAATCACTGCCTAGGCTTAAAATTGCTTCAACATCAGATTTTAAATCATAAAAATCAACACTTCGATCTGTTTCACCCCATTGTTCAGGAAAACGTGTCCCATTGATAATACCCGCAATCATCACTTCTTGTAAGAGTTTATTGTCGGTTGTGTCTGAGCCACCGGGTATAAAACGAGAACCGACTTCAAATAAACGAATGCGATTTTGTTGGCGGTTTTGATTATAGACCAAGGCATTAATTAAACCCGTCCATAAACTAGTACGCATCACTGATAAATCTTCTGAAATGGGATTGGATAAACGAATGCCAGGATTATCAGGGGTAATAAGGTTTTGTGCTTTAGGCTCAACAAAACTATAACAAATGGCTTCTTGATATCCTAAACTGACTAATAGTTCTTTTACTTTTAACTCACTGATTTTATCTTCTGGACAAGCCGACATGGCAATTGCACCATGAGGTAAAGTAGAAGGCAGGTTATCATAACCATAGATACGCCCAATTTCTTCAACTAAATCCACATCATATTGGACATCAAAGCGAAACGCAGGTGCGGTGACTTGCCAACCATCAGCACAGTCTTGAACGTCCATTTCTAAACGAGTGAGAACATCTTTTATGATGGCATCATCAATTTCAATGCCTAATACTCGAGTGATTTTTTCTTTTCTTAATAAAATGGTTTTGGCTTGGGGTAAATACTCATTATGTATTTGCTCAACAATTGGACCGACTTCACCCCCTGTTATCTCCAAAATAAGCTG
>JAGLFC010000029.1 GCA_023144715.1 Gammaproteobacteria bacterium
GCTTCATTAGAAAAAATACCCCGTGCTACGCCTAATTGCACGGCTAACATAATTGTTGATCCGACGAAGCCTCCCGTGGCGGCTACAGGATTAAACGCACTATTAATAATAAGGCTAAACGCATCAGGAATTTGTGAAAAATGTGCTCCTAATACAACTAAGCCAGCGGTAACATACGTAATCGCCATAAAAGGGACAAGTTTACCTGCCACTAATGCAATTCGTTTGATACCACCTAATACCACCGCTGCTGTTAATAATAGCAATACAATAGCCGTTAACCATGTGGGTATATTAAATTGTGTTTCTAAAGCATTGGCAACAGAATTAGCTTGTACTGTATTACCAATACCAAATGAAGCTAACACACCAAAAAGTGCAAATAAAAAGGCTAACCACAACCATTTTTTACCCAGACCATTTTTAATATAATACATGGGGCCACCTAAATAACGCCCTTCTTCATCCACTTCTCTATAATGTACGGCACACACTGCTTCAGCATATTTTGTTGCCATACCAATGAATGCTGTAATCCACATCCAAAATAATGCACCTGGTCCACCAATAAAAATAGCCGTGGCAACTCCTGTGATATTACCTGTACCAATGGTGGCTGAAAGAGAAGTCATTAAGGCATTAAAGGGAGAAATTTCTCCTTTATCCTTATTATCATCCCGTCCTGCCCAAAGCATTTTAAAGCCTTTAAATAAGTTTAAGATGGGCATAAATTTTAAACCTATCATTAAAAATAGACCTGTGCCAAAAATCATAATGAGCATTGGTTTGCCCCAAACAATACTATTAAGCTCATTGAGAAATGTTGTAATCCACTGCATTATGTATTCCTTCTGTTATTTTTTGAAATATTATACCGAATAAGTTAGAGTAATCCTCCTTTTATAACAAAAGTAATTATTATGCCTCCTTATTCAATTATTAAACATCAGGTTTCTTATGCACTGGCAGAAGATATTGGATCAGGTGATGTCACTGCTTCACTGATCCCTAAAGAGAATCAAATTACGGCTCATTTAATTTGCCGTGAATCTGCTATACTTTGTGGTCAAGAATGGTTTAATGAAGTGTTTCAGCAATTAACTCACTCACAAGATAGTATCCAGATTCACTGGCATTTTAATGATGGTGATACGATTGAAACCGATCAATGTGTATGCACTTTACTAGGCAATGCACGCAGTATTCTCACTGGTGAGCGTACTGCTATGAATTTTTTACAAACATTATCAGGTACTGCCACCACAACCGCTCAATATGTTAAATATCTTGCTAATAGTGCTATTAAGTTACTGGATACCAGAAAGACACTTCCAGGTTTAAGAGAGGCACAAAAATATGCGGTACGCTGTGGGGGCGGTTATAATCATAGACAAGGCTTATTTGATGGTATTTTAATTAAAGAAAATCATATTATGGCCGTTGGATCGATTACTCGTGCCATTGAAAATGCACGTCATAATAGCCCTCATACTTTAAAAATAGAAGTCGAAATAGAAACATTAGCAGAGCTTGAAGAAGCATTAACAGCCAAAGCGGATATTTTACTATTAGATAATATGAGCAATGAGATGCTCATAAAAGCAGTACAATTCAATCAAAATTCACCCCATCAGGCAAAATTAGAAGTGTCGGGAAATATCACAGAACAACGCTTATCTGATCTTGCTCATATCGGTATTGATTATATTTCAACAGGTGCTATTACTAAACATGTTAAAGCGACGGACTTTTCTTTACGTTTTAGCTCTACAAAAACAAACATTAAATCGCCATACTGAGATCAATTTCTTGGGTATCATCAACTAAACGTTGTTCATTGAGATAATAGGGTTCTGGATCAATAATTGGCTCTTGTCCTAATAATTGATTCACTAATAATTGGCAAGAAGCCAAACCAATGACAACCCCATTACGAAAATGCCCTGCATTAATGTAAAGGTTCTTTAATTGAGGGTGCTCACCAATATAAGGTACACCATCAATTGATCCGGGGCGTAAACCTGCCCACTGTTTTTCGACAGGATAATGGCGTAATTCAGGAATAATACGATACGCTTCTTGTTTTAATTCTTCTAGCACCGTGTCACTCGTGGTTTTATCAAATTCACTGAACTCCAGTGTACTGCCTAACACGACTCGCCCATCTTTGCGAGGAATGACATAACGTCCTTTGCTTAATACAATACGACTCACAACATCGGGCTTGGCTTTAAACACAATCATTTGACCTTTTACAGGGGCTATTTTAGGTGTTTTTAAGCACTGTTCTAATAAACGTGCACTCCATGCTCCGCCTGCAAGTACCACTTGATCGGCATAAAATGAACCTTTATTGGTTAATACACCTTTGAGTTGATCACCTTCACTTAAAAAAGAAAGTGCCTGAGTCTGTTGTTCTATAGTCACGCCTAATTTGAGTAGATCTTCTCGCAAAGCACGCACTAATCGTGGATTTCTAATTTGTGCAATGGAGTCAGTGAACCAACCTGTTTTATTCTCTGAAAAAGTAGAAAAATCAAGTCCTGACTCAATTTCTTTTAGCCTATCACCAGAAACAGATTCAAAGGGACGATGGTGTTTTTTATGCCAAAGTGTGGCGTGTTCTAATTCATCTTCTATATCTAAATATAATAAACCACTTTGAATATACTCAGGATCAATGCCAGACGTTTGATAAATTTGTTCTAATAATTCAGCATAATGGCTTTGTCCCCATTGTGCTAAACGAGTCACAGGATCACTATAACGCCAAGGATAAAGTGGTGAAATAATCCCCCCGCCTGCCCATGATGATTCTTTACCTGCATAACCCTGTTCTATAATCGTAACAGAAACCCCTGCTTTGACCAATAATCGTGCCGTGAGCATACCAATAATGCCCGCACCAATGATAATCATCTTATTCATCTTGTTGTAAACCCGGATCAAGCGTAAATAAGAGTGATTGTACCAACATCATTACATCATCATGTTCTCGTGCATCCACTTCAAAAATAGCAGGAAATATATCAAACTCTCTTGCTTTTTTATAGTATATTTCTAAATCTTGATTAGAAGCATTGACCAGACGATTAACGCCAATCACAACGGCTGTTTCCTTAATAAAATCTTGAAAAGCATCAAGAAAAGTATGTAAATCCGCAATAGGATCAGGATCATCATCATCTAATAATATCACAAGTCCTAGCCCGCCTTCACAAAGAAGCTTCCACATAAAGCGAAAACGTTCTTGACCCGGTGTACCGTATAGATGAATCGTCTCATTATTATCCAGAGACATTTTACCATAATCCATTGCAACCGTTGTTAAATCCTTTTTATCTTTTACTTCATCCGTTGCCGATTCTTCTGTCGCAATAGGTGTTATATCACTAATGCTGGCTATGGCTGTTGTTTTACCTGCGCCTACAGGACCGGTAAAAATAATTTTATGCTGACCTATCATCTTTTTATACCTATGTTGTTCCTGTCAAACGCCTTAAAATTGCACCAAATAAACCACGTTTTTTATTGTTAATGACTGCTTTTTGAAGTTCTTCACTTTTACTTTTTTCTTCACTATCTATGTCAATTAAACCAATAAAAGAAGCGGCTGTATAAAAAGCATAGACATCTTTAGCATCAATATCTAAGATTGTAATAATTTCATTCAGTGTATAGGGAGTATTATTCCATAATGAAGCAATACGCATTGCCTCAGGTGTTTTATCCAGTCGAGTAAGATTAGGCCAAACATGTAAGCTAAATTTCTGATTAATAGAAGTATTTTTGGGTAAGCGCCCTCTTGAAGTTTGTAAGGCTAAACGCCATAAAAAAGCATCATAAGTCATTATTAAATGCCCTTCTACTGTATCTTCTAATACTTGTTCAGTCAGATTAATATTATCATCAATGGTCAGTGCACACATTTTATTATTATCAAAACTTTCAAATTTCATATAAGAAATACTTCTAAATTGACTGCGCGTCAAATTAGTACTTACAAGTTTTTTATCGGGATATAAAACGACAGAATACTTATTAACCACATTCACTTTTATACAACTATGAGGTTCATATTTATCATTCATAATTTTATGAAAACAAGACACTAAATGTTTTTTTGCATTAAAGTAAATGATTGTATCAGCTTGATCCTCACCCTTTAGCCTTGTAATAACAGGTTCAGATGATTGTTTACTAATTCTGCTATTAAGTATCTTAGCAGAACTGGCTGTTTTTGCTTGAGAAGCTTTATTGAGCTGTTCACTAGAAACAGACTTTAAATTATTATCATCGATCAATAATTCTGTCACTGCCTTTAAAAAATTGTCTCTTTTTAAAGGTTTTTCAATAAAATACACATTATCTTGAATGGTCATATCGGGTAAAGAATCAACGAGTGCAACAATTGGCAAACTGGTATATTTTTTTTGATATAAACTCAGCAAATCAGTGGTATTCACATTGCCACTATTAATATTAATTAAGGCCACCATTGCTTCATCAGAAGAGACAAAACGAAAGCGATCCTTAAAAATAATTTTAAACATGGTTGCCAGTCGCTGTACCATTTTATCGTTCATCGCAAAATAACAGACTTTAACCACGCTAGGAAGTGTTGAATTTCCTTTATTTTGTTGTGTATTCATGACTATTAAACTCATTCTTTCATCTTAAAAAATATAATATTTAAACGTTTTAATTAGGAATGCATACAGTGTTTACAATAAATTTTTCCTAAACGTGTATGGTAACGTACCACATCACCAATATTAACTTCTGCTTGGCAATTATCACATAAAGTGGTGGCATCCATCGTCAATTCTTCAAACCCTTCTGGGGGCATTTCTTTGCCAAACTTTATTAAATTCCATGGTTTATCCTTCACCATTTCAGCACGGTATTCATCCTCCATAGCAAACCAACGTTTTATAAACTTTTCTGGCAGACCGTGTGCTCGCTGACATTCTGCCATAATTGTTTGACGATAATCAAACATTTCATTGGTAATCACCATCCAATGATGTGCATTACGAGGTCGGTCACCAAAAAAGACATTTTCTCCTGTAAACACTTGATACGTAAAACTGTATTGTTTTTCAATTGAACGTTGTTTGGTCGTACCTTCAAAAAAACTGGATAATTGAGGATCGTCATAAATCCTATCATAAAAATCATGAAGAATTTTATTTAATAGCACTCCCTCTCCTAAGGCTGCCCACATTTCCAAATCAGGTTCAGGATAATATCGACGATCTGTTTTTTCATAATCAACGACCCAAAAAGGATCGGCGTTAATGTGTTTTGGATCAGCACCTCGTTTAATGGCATCTATTTGAGTATTTTTAACCATATCAGGCTGACCACAGAGAAAAATAGTCCAATCGGTTAAATCAGAATGTTCTGCCAACGCAATGTCATTGGCTCTTCCTTTTACGGAATCACTACTTTGTTCGGCACCACTCACACAGGCAGTATAATGAAAATGAGGATGCTGTGTTTCAAGTGCTCGTAACTTTTTATCTAAAAAAAGTCCTTCTGACTCACGTGAACCATGATACAGATAAATAGGCTTATCATGTCCACTGAGTAAGGCTTCTCTGGCAATGCCATATAAGGGTGAAATACCTGTGCCTGTGCCAATGAGTAAAAGTGGTTGCGGTTGATGACTATAAATACAATCGCCATTGGCTCCTTGTATTTCAATGTCATCATTTTCAGATAAAGTATCACACATCCATTGACTAAATACGCCACCTGATACTTTTTTAACATAAATTTCTAAATAATAATCGTCTGTGGGTACACTGCTTAATGAATAACTTCTTGTTTCACCATTTTTGTTGTGAATATTAATAAACTGTCCTGAATGATAGTCCATTGTTTTAGCAGGTTCTATAAGAAAACGACAAACATCAGATGCCACCCATTCTTTTTTGGCGATCAGAGCGGTGGTCAATAGATCTGTATTTAACGGATCACTCACTTCCATATCTTCACAAGGAATACAGGTACATGCCTTAAAATAATTTTTTTGAATTAAATTATCTTTCAGCCCTTTTGATGCAATTTCTGGTACTTTACCTGATACAGAACGCATCAAACAGGACTGACAAATACCATTTTTACATGAAAAAGGAATATCAATACCATTTCTCAAAAACATGTCTAATATGGATTCATCCGCTTTGCAGGAATAAGAATGAGTGTTGTACTTTATATGATTCATTAATTAAAATTTCTTTTTAAACATTATTACACAGTGCTGAAAAAAATACCTGCGATGACTTATGAGGTCATTCAATGCAGGTATTATTAGAAAACATTTAGAACAATAGTAATATATTAAACACTGGCTTCTAACTTAGGAACTGCCATACGAGCCTTGGTTAATACCATGCCTAAGTTGGCTGACTTTCGACACACAAAGGTCATTACGTGATCAGTATAGGTAGTAGAACGGACGAAAATATGAATTAAATTTTCACTATTGATAATAAATTCATTAAAGTAATGCATATCATTATCACTAATGCCTCGTGATTTTTTAAATAAATTTTCAATTAAGTCAACATTTGTTCCTTGGAATAAATCTGAGGTGGCTGCTGCTAGAATTTCCATGACTTCAGCAGGATGTGAATCAACTGTTTTAACACCTAATAACATACCGCTTGCTAAATCGGTATAACCTGCGGCCACACATTCTGGAATACTCGCAACCGCTTCTTGTAACGTATCATCTAATGACATAAATGTCTCTCCTATAATCTTTCTGATTTTAAATGCTCAGGATGAGCCTTGTTCTAACTCTAATTATGGTGAATATTTTGTATTTTACAAGCATTAAGATAAACTTTTTGCAAAAGCATCCAAAAAATCAATTTGTATTTCTGATTGAACCCAACGCGGTTCGGTACGGCGTGCGGTTTCAAGTGCATCAAAGGCGCTATAACCTTGCCAAATTAATTGTATTGCTAACATCGTTCCAGTACGCCCCATACCTGCCTTACAATGATAAGCAATACTTTCCCCTTGTTCAATGAGGTGTTCTACTTGAATACACAATTTTTTAGCATCTTCAATACTCGGTACATTCATATCAACAATGGGAAATGAAATACCTTTAATATTAAAGGGTAATAAATCTTCTTGGGCAATAGGTATTTGTGTTAAAGAAATCAGTATACTGACCCCCACACGCTGTAATGCGCCAAGATCGTACTCAAGATCGGTTACAATACCCGGTCTTGGTGTACCTGCTAAGACACCTTTTTGTAACCATAAAAAATTTCTAGGACCAAAGGCATCGCTTTTATATTCTCTTGCTGCTCTAGGTAGTTGGGGACGCTGTTTAACAATTTCCAGAGCTTCTTCTGAAAGATAGTCATCAGGTGTATCAGGTGAAGGTACTGAGCAAGAACCACTGTCTACATAATCTTGTACGACTTTATTTTCAGGCTCATTAAAAAATGTTTGGGTATTTTGAGTTTCATGAATCCACCCTCCCGCCAGTAGGGTGCTAATACCACCAAGTGTACGTGCATGAATTTTATTATGCACCACGACCACAATTGCTCTGCGTTTTCCTTCTTCTAATAAATATTGTAGTATCGGATCACTTTCTTCATCGGATAGCCCTGCTGTAGGCTCGTCTACAAATAAAAGTTTTGGATTGGATGCCACACTCCGTAAAATAGCTAAATGCCGTTGTGTACCGCTTGGTAACTGAATAGCCTTAACAGAGAGTTGATCAATCAGATGATCAAGATGAGCTATTTTTAAAAGTCTTTGTACCACGTCTCGTTGTTGTGAGAGATCCAGACTAGAGCGTTCGGGTAAGGCATGGATTACATTTTCATGCACTGTAGACATCATTAACTTTGCTTTTTGTTCCACCAGAACAGGCATTTCACCACCTTGCCCTATGGGCATACCTACAAAAGTAGCATCACCCCATACTCGTAAAGAAGGATTGGCATTATTATAACCTGCCAGTGTTCTTAATAAGGTTGATTTCCCTGTTCCTGAAGGCCCTAATAAGACCACAATGCCTCGTTCAGGGACATCAAGGTTGACCGCACTTAAAATAATACGTTCACCAAAGGCAACGCCATAATCCTTTAATTCTAAAATAGCTGAATCTGACATATAAAAAGTTTTTCCTAATTATGGTGTGAACATGAGGGATAGGACTTTAGCCGATTTTTTTGACTCTATAAGACACAGCCCTAAATTTATTTTAGGTGCAGCAGATACTGCCAAGACATGTGTTTTTCCAATATGCACTAATAATAATAAGCCATCTTTACCATGCAGCAAGACTTGTTTAAGACGACCCAATTGTAGCTCATTGGCAGTCGTATCCGATAATCCCAATAATGCGGCACACATAGCACTGAGTTGATCGGCATCGACATGATCACCCAGTATAGCCGCGGTACTCAGACCATCACGAGAAATCACTGCTGAGGCTTCTATGCCCGGTACTCGGCTGACAATATCTCTAAGCACGGAACGAATTTTACTCTGCATTTTATCATCTATAATCACTTTTACACACCCTCTTAGGCAATTTACAATCAATACATAATCTATTTATAAGTCTTATAATATCAGTATTGTCTCTTTTTGACATAATGATAAATGCTTTATTTTAAAATAGGCTTTAAGAACACAAGGGCTTGTTGTAAAGGATTATCAGATTCTGTGTCAATCCAATAGGCCTCTTCTTCACGCCGTAGCCATGTCATTTGACGTTTAGCAAATTGACGGGTAATGGTAATACCACGTTCAACCATTTGTTTTTTATTCATTTTACCTTCAAGGTATTCCCACACTTGTCGATAGCCTACTGCTCGCATAGAGGCTAACGATAAATTAAGATCCTCTCGTTTAAAAAAGCCTTCAACTTCCTCAATAAATCCTTGCTCAATCATTTGCTCAAAACGAGTGGCAATACGTTGTCGTAAAAAATCTCTTGAGTCAGGAGCGATAATAATTTTATGAGTCTTCCACGGCAATGCTTCAGCCTTATTTTCTTGCTGTAATTGTGTCATAGTTTTGCCTGAAATCTCATAAACTTCTAAAGCTCGTTGGACTCTTTGTGGATCATTGGGATGAATTTTTTGAGCCGCATCAGGATCAATAGACATTAGTTTTTCGTGCATAAAAACAGTACCTTGCTGTTCCGTTTCTAATGCTAATTTTTGACGCACAATAGGATCAGATGAAGGCAAATCAGATAAGCCATACAACAAGCTTCTATGGTATAGCATCGTACCTCCTACTAATAAAGGAATTTTATTACGTTGATGAATATCATCCATAATACGTAAAGCATCTTCTCTAAAAGCAGCCGTTGAATAACTTTGCACAGGATCAAATAGATCAATTAAATGATGCGGTGCAATCGCCAATTCTTCTTTATTTGGCTTGGCGGTTCCTATATCCATACCCTTATAGACCAAAGCCGAATCAACACTAATAATTTCAAATGGAAAGTGTTTCACTAAATCAATTGCTAAGGCTGTTTTTCCTGAGGCAGTCGGTCCCATAATAAAAACAGCTGAGGGTTGTTGTTGTGTATTCATTTTTTCTTATTAATCCAAAAATGTATTAAGGCTTGATTCATCCATTATTTTCCATATCCGTGGTCGGTATTGTGATACCTTTTCAAAACCTTGTTGATCAATTTGTTGTGTTAATAAGCTCAATAATAAGGTTTGCTCGGATACCATGAGTATTTTAGAATAGATAGCATTCACTAACGCAGTCATTATATCTACTTCACATAAATCTTTTTTATCTTTCATTATTCCTAAAAGAGAACGGATAAGGAGAGTGGTATTAATTTTACAACTAGGAATCTTATAGAGAGAGGGTAAACTTCTCACCATAATAGAATCTTCTCCTAATTGATCCAATTCAAGTCCCCATTGCTTTAATTTTGATTGATACGTTAAAATTAAAGTGATATGTTGACTCGTATCGCTGACTGTTTCAGGGATCAATAAAGAATGGCTTTGACC
The DNA here is from genome assembly GCA_023144715.1 of Gammaproteobacteria bacterium. Lineage (GTDB taxonomy): Bacteria > Pseudomonadota > Gammaproteobacteria > GRL18 > GRL18 > GRL18. The sequence continues at coordinate 10,032 of JAGLFC010000029.1, forward strand.
ACTTTGAAATAATTGTTTCAGCAAAAATTGTTGTGTCCGTATGACATTAATAATAAAAATTTGTGTATTTTTTTCATTATTAATGACTTGACTCATAACATAATTTGGGATCATGCAACCCAAAGATGTACCAAAACATAAACTCTGTTTCACTTGAGGGCTTGTGAATGGTTCAGCTACTTGATATTGATTGATTTTTTTTTGAGGATAATAATGATGATCATTCACCAAGGGTTGATGGCTATTATTGTGTGGCTGTTGTTCATGACTCTTCATCACGCTTGACTGATCATTAGAGGATACTTGCTCTGAAAAAAGTGCTTCTTTGAGTCCACTATAAATAAAATCATGCACCAAACGAGTTTGTCTAAAACGTACTTCATGTTTTGTAGGATGAACATTGACATCCACTTGTTGTGGATCAATTTCCAAATAAAGTAAATAAGCTGAATAAGACTCGTCGGGTAAACATTCTTGATAAGCCTGACGTAAAGCATGATAAATCAGTTTATCTTTAATATAACGCCCATTCACATAAAAAAATTGCCAATCGGATTGTTTTCTATGCCATTGTGGCTGACTGATCCAGCCCCATAAACGGATTTCACCCATATCACTCAAATGCTTTGCAGAAAAATCAACTGTCTTTGCATTATCTATAAAATCGGCTGAAAATAATGTGCTAATACGTTGTAATCTTGCCTTTTCAGTCACCGCTTTAGGTAAATTTTTTAGTAATTTTTTATTATGAGTCAGTTTAAATCCAATTTCAAATTGACTCAATGCAATACGTTTTATAATATCATCAATATGCTTAAATTCGGTTTTAACGGTACGCATAAATTTACGCCGTGCAGGCGTATTAAAAAACAAATCACGCACTTCAAGCGTTGTGCCTTGTGGGTGAGCAGTAGGCTCTGGCAGAGCATAATAATCTGTAAAATCATTATCAGTGCCTGTATTTATTTTCCACGCATGATCATTATTTATGAGTTTACTTTTAAGGGAAAGCCTAGACACTGCACTGATACTTGCCAGAGCTTCACCACGAAATCCTAAACTCATCATCTGTTCTAGTTCATTCAGTGTGGTGAGTTTACTGGTTGCATGACGGGTGACGGCTAATGCCAGATCATCTTTATTGATACCTTCACCATTATCAATAATACGAATCAATGCACGTCCACCTTCTTCAATATCAATTTGAATTTGGTTACTGTGGGCATCAATAGCATTTTCCAAACCTTCTTTTACCACTGAAGAAGGTCTTTCAACCACTTCCCCAGCAGCAATTTGATTGGCAAGCTGTAAACTAAGAGGTTTAATACGTGAACTCACGAGGCTGACTCCTAAAACAAAAATATTTCAGGAATTTTATGTGAGTCAGAAAAGATGTGCAAGCTTATGAACGTGGGATTCTGATCGTTTTACCGACATAAAGTCTATTATTTTTCATGCTATTATACTGTTTAAGTGAAGCCACACTGACGGCATAACGTCTTGAAATGGCCGATAGAGTATCACCCGGAGCGACTCTATGTCGTTTGTTGTTTTGATTCATTTGATGGTTATATTGATTGGATGCGGTCACAATGCTTTGTGATAATGGTTTGACCACAACATCTTTTGAATAAATGGTACCCAGCATAGGATATTGTTTAAAATAGCCATTGACACCCTGTAAAATAGCGTGTGCAATTTTATTTTGATAACCAGATGTTTTCAGTAAGCGTTCTTCTTTTGGATTAGAAATAAACCCTGTTTCGATTAATAAAGAAGGAATATCAGGTGATTTTAAGACTGCAAATCCAGCACGTTCCACTTTTCTTTTATGGGTATCACCAATTTTAGATAATTCAGATATAACACCAGAAGCCGCATTATTACTGGCATCAATACACGCTGTTTGTGAAAGATCTAATAGGACTCTTGCTAACATATCTCCTTTATCATCAAGACTCACTCCACCCATTAAATCGGCGTCATTTTCCTTTTTTGCTAACCATTTAGCCGCTTCGCTTGAAGCCCCTCTTGAAGAGAGAATAAAAACAGATGAACCATGCGCTTTAGGATTTTTAAAAGCATCTGCATGAATGGATATAAAAATATCAGCCCCTAAGCGACGTGCTTTTTTGGTACGCCCCCGTAAACTAATATAATAATCACCATCACGAATCATAACCGCTCTCATACCGGGCTTATTATTGACTAATCTTTCTAGTTTACGTGCAATTTCTAATGATATTTTTTTTTCTTGCGTACCTTTAGGCCCTATGGCTCCCGGATCTTCACCCCCGTGACCCGCATCAATCGCCACAATGATGTCACGTTTTCGTGTTGAGTTAACACTTTTTATAATTTTAGCCATACTGGTTTGACTGGTTTTTTTAATCTCATTCAAATCAATGACCAGTCGATAGCCATATTTTTTATTAGGTTTAAGTAAAAAACTTTGTGGCTTAATTTTATATTTTAATTCCATCACCAAACGCACTTTATTGCCTTTATCAATTGCTTGAATATTAGCGATGGCTCCTTTTTCATAACTCAGTTCAGCCACAGAACTTTTGAGTTTTATTTTATCAATGTCCAATACAAGACGTTCAGGATTTGATAAGTAATTTAAGCGATGATTAACTGATTTGGATAAATCAATGACAAGGCGAGTGGAATCAGGCGATGCCCACATCCGAAATCCATTAATTTTAGCACTCAGTGCCGTTGCGGTTTGTATACATAAAAAAAGAGTGACGACGACTATAATAAAACGTTGAAAAACAAATCGTATTTTAAGGTTCATTGCTTGCTACTTTCTATTAAATTAAAAATCATTTTTGTCCCTGCATCTGATTGGGAAAATAGGTCAATTATTCGCCCCAATTGCCCTGAATTTTGGTACGTGATATTAATAGTAAGATCAGCTTTTGGTAAAATACCTTGTCCCTTTTCTGGCCATTCAATCAATACAATAGAGGAGCCATCTAGGTAATCTCTAATACCCATATATTCTAGTTCTTCCGGGTCTTCAAGACGATAGAGGTCAAAATGATAAATAATGATTTTATTATTGATCACTTCTGTTCGCCTTTTATTGCTTAGACGTTTATCATTACTATTAGGTTTAACATTAACTTCTAAGCTATTGTAATCATAAAACATATTATTATCAAGAGAATAAGACTCAACAAGGGTAAAAGTAGGACTTTTTACAGCACCTTGATGCCCCAAGGCTCTTAACATACCTCGCACTAAAGTTGTTTTTCCTGCCCCTAAATCACCCTTTAGATAGATAACATTTCCTAAAGTGAGCCATTTTACCAAAGAAACTGAAAAATCCATCATCTCCTGTTCATCTTTTATTTGCATTTGATAGGGTAAATTATGCTTGGGTCGTTTATTATAGTTGTCTGACATGAACCTATTAACCGATTTAACTTAAAAAAACTATTGTATTGAATGAATCCAGAAAAAAACAGCATTAAATATCTTTCACAAGATGAATTAACCCATCTTGCACTCACGATTAAACAATGGGGCAAAGAACTTGGCTTTCAAGCAGTGGGCATTACTGATACCGATCTCAGTATTGCTGAACAACGTTTTAATGATTGGATTGCACAAAAAATGCACGGTGATATGAAATATATGTCACGTCATGGCAGTAAACGCACCCGTCCTGATGAGCTTGAAGCAGGTACAATCAGTATTATTTCCGTACGCATGGATTATTTTCCTGAAGATCCTGAACAGGCCATTTCTTTATTATCAGATGCCCATAAAGGTTATATTGCTCGTTATAGCCTAGGCAGAGATTATCACAAAGTACTTAGAAAGCGTTTGCAAACGTTAGCCAAAAAGTTAGAAGAAAAAATTGGTGAATTTGGTTATCGAGTCTTTACGGATAGCGCCCCTGTTTTAGAAAAACCACTGGCTGAAAAAGCGGGTATTGGTTGGATAGGCAAACATTCTAATGTATTACAAGAAAAAACAGGATCGTGGTTTTTTCTGGGTGAAATTTTTACCAACTTACCCTTACCGATTGATAAGCCTGCTATCAATCATTGTGGCAGTTGCAATAAATGTATGACCGCTTGCCCTACACAAGCTATTGTTAAGCCCTATGTTGTGGATTCACGTCTGTGCATTTCTTATTTAACCATTGAATCTCATCAAGCCATCCCTGAAAATTTACGTCCCTTAATGGGAAATCGTATTTATGGTTGTGATGATTGTCAATTATTTTGTCCTTGGAATCGTTTTTCACAACAAACGGTAGAAAGTGATTATTTTGCACGTGGCGATCTTGCCAGTCCTGAACTCATTTCACTCTTTCTTTGGACAGAAGAA
>JAGLFC010000003.1 GCA_023144715.1 Gammaproteobacteria bacterium
TAGCTCAGTGGGTAGTTGACTCTTCTTAATGGCTTTTTTATTGTAATAGCGTAATACCATTAATAAACACCAAATTAAGACCAGTATTGTGATCACAGTGGTAAGATTATCTTTTAAATCACCCTGTTCGACCATGACATAAAACGTACCGACGACACCTGATAATCCCCCTAAAAACATGACCACAATTGCCAATGCAAGAAAGATCCAAAAATAAATAAACAGCCCAATAAAACGCATTTTATAATTCTCTTATTTGTTTAATGATTATTCATTCAACCAAAGTGCTACTTGTTTACTAAAATAACTTAAAATGCCATCAGCTCCTGCTCGTTTAAAGCATAATAATGATTCCAAAATAACTTTACGTTCATCGAGCCAACCATTTTGAATCGCTGCCATTGTCATCGCATATTCACCGCTGACTTGATAAGCATACGTGGGAACACCAAATTCTTGTTTAACACGTCGTACAATATCTAAGTAAGGCATGCCCGGTTTGACCATAATCATATCCGCACCTTCTTCAATATCCATCGCAACTTCTAATAATGCCTCATCACTATTTCCCGGATCCATTTGATAGTTAGTTTTGTCAGCCTTACCTAAATTAGCCGCTGAACCCACCGCATCTCGAAAAGGACCATAAAAACTAGACGCATATTTAGCCGAATACGCTAAAATTCGAGTGTGAATATAATTATTTTCTTCCAAAGCATTACGAATATCACCAATACGCCCATCCATCATATCTGAGGGAGCAACCACATCCGCACCTGCTTGAGCATGAGATAAGGCTTGTTTAATCAGAACTTCTACCGTTTCGTCATTGAGTACATAGCCTGAAGAATCAATTAGGCCATCCTGTCCATGAGAGGTAAAAGGATCCAGTGCCACATCGGTAATCACACCTAATTCTGGATAAGCATCTTTAACCGCCATCACGGCTCGTTGTGCCAAGCCATTGGGATTATACGCTTCACAGGCATCATCCGATTTAGCACTTTGTGGGGTGACAGGAAAAAGAGCAATCGCTGGTACGCCTAAAGAAACCAGTTCTTTAGCTTCTTTGAGTAATAAATCAATACTGACTCGCTCAACACCGGGCATGGACGCAATGGCTTCACGTTGCCCTGACCCTTCTAAAATAAACATGGGATAAATGAGATCATCGACCGATAAATGAGATTCACGCATTAAACGTCTAGAAAAATCATCACGACGCATACGGCGTTTTCGAGTAAAAGGGTAAACAGTTGAAAGGGTCAAAATAATTTCCTATAAATGGACTATTAAAAATTGCGAGCAATTAAACTGTACTGATCGGCTTTAAAAGGTAAGGGGATGGTGACAATATGACCACTTCCGGGAGCCACATCCATTGCCTCGCCTTTTTTACTGGTAATCGACTTCAGTGTAAAAGCTTTATTGCCCTCTGGCACAATCAGCTCTAGGGTGTCCCCGACTGAAAAACGATTTTTAACATCCACTAAAGCGGTTTGATCGGCACTGTTATATTCTATTATTTCAGCCACAAATTGTTGGCTTTTACTACGCGAATGATTGTCCATATAATTTTGATAATCATGGGTATGATGACGCTCATAAAAACCATCGGTATAACCACGGTTTGCCAAATTATTCAGATCGGCATAAAGTTCCATTGAAAAGGCTTCACCGTTGGACAAAGAATCAATTGCCTGACGATACACTTGAGCGGTGCGTGCGGCATAATAATGAGACTTGGTGCGTCCTTCAATTTTGAGCGAATCCACACCAATTTTCATTAATCGTTCTACATGCTCTAAGGCTCGTAAATCTTTAGAATTCATAATATAGGTGCCATTTTCATCTTCTATAATGGGCATATATTCGCCGGGCCGTTCTGTTTCTTCAATCAAATAGGTTTTATCTGCAAGAGGATGACGCTGTAATTGTGAATCATCAGGAAAGGCTTCGGGTGAATTCATCGCATTAAAGGGATCAAAGTCTATTTTTTGTGGTTCTGGAGGAGTCAGCTCAATATCACCTGTGATATTTTCTTGACCCTCATGGACTTTGTATTCCCAACGACACGCATTGGTACACGTCCCTTGATTGGGATCACGGTGATTAAAGTAACCTGATAATAAACAACGACCCGAATAAGCAATACATAACGCCCCATGTACAAAGACTTCTAGTTCTATATCTGGGCATTGCTGGCGAATTTCTTCAATTTCATCTAAAGACAGTTCACGTGATAAGATAACACGCTCAATCCCCATAGATTGCCAAAATTTTACCGCGGCGTAATTCACGGTATTAGCCTGCACAGATAAATGAATGGGTATATGAGGCCAATGTTCTCTGACCATCATAATTAAACCCGGATCCGCCATAATCAAGGCATCAGGTTGTAATTCTATAATAGGAGCCATATCTTTAAGATAGGTTTTTATTTTAGAATTATGAGGAATGACATTGGAGGCTAAAAAAAACTTTTTGTTGTGTTCATGGGCTTCATTAATGCCTATTTTAATATTTTCATAGGTAAAATCATTATTTCTGGCTCGTAAACTATAGCGAGGTTGCCCTGCATAAACAGCATCGGCACCAAAATGATAGGCATAACGCATATTTCTTAATGTGCCTGCTGGAAGCAGTAACTCTGGTTTTTTGAGTGTGTTCATTACATTTTTAGTCAATTTGGCTGAAATTAAAAAGAGATCTAATATTTACTTAAATGATCGACATTAAGTTCACAATTATACCCTTTTTAACTTGTTTATGTGTGTTATTTATCGGAAAATATAACTTCCTATATCGATGATATACATTTTATACCATAAAATATTTTTTAGGAAAAATAATGTTAACTCTATTTAAACAGATAAACATCATGTTTTTAAGTCTATTTTTTAGCATGACTTTATTAGCAAATATCACTTATGCTGACTCAATTCCAATTCCACAAAAATTAATGGAAGAAGCCTCACAACAGATGGTGAGTGAGTTTATAAATAATGCTGAAGCCATTAAAAAAAATCCTGACATTGCTCATGACCTCATCAAAAAAAATTTAGTACCCAAAGTGAATTTTCCTTTAATATCGCGTTGGGTATTAGGTAAAAACTGGCGCACTGCGAGTCCAGCACAAAAAAAAGAATTTCAAAATGAATTTCAAATATTGGTGATTCAATTCTATTCTGAAGCGTTACTTCAGTTTTTACAAGATAACGACATCAATAAAGATATGATCAAATTTTTGCCTTTTAGAGGGTCAAGAAAAGGTAAATATGCCACCGTTCGCTCGCAGATTTATCCACCCTCAGGAGGCTCAACGGTTAAAGTGAACTATGAGTTGTATCATGGTAAAAGTGGTCAATGGCAAGTATATGATGTCAAAATTGAAGGTATCAGTCTAGTCTCTACCTATCGTTCAAGTTTTAACAATATTATCACCAAAAAAGGAATAGAGGGTCTCATTTTAGAACTTAAAAATAAAAATGAATTACAAGCAACAAATTCTTAAACACTGATACTGATATAATGATAAGTAACTATATACATTTAGGATTAATAGATTGAAAATGCTCATTAAATTTTGGGGCGTAAGAGGCTCAATTCCTTGCCCTGGAATCAATACTGTAAAATATGGGGGTAATACTGCCTGTATTGAGGTGCGTTTTCCAGAAATAAATCGTATACTTATTATTGATGCAGGTTCTGGTTTAAGAGAACTAGGGAATGATCTCATGGCACAGCAACAAGTGGTTGATACTGACTTATTGCTCACTCACACCCACTGGGATCATATTATGGGTTTTCCATTTTTTATCCCAGCCTATATCCCTGGTACCGATATTCGTGTTTATGGCCCAGTCACTTATGAGGAAGATACGCTCGAAAAAGTCGTGGGTGGTCAAATGACCTATCGTTATTTTCCTGTGAGAGAAGCTGAACTGTCTGCTAATATTAATTATATTAGTTTACAGGAAGAAGAATTTGATTTAGGCGATGGTATTATTGTTAAAACTCGTTATTTGAATCATCCTGTACTGTGTCTTGCCTATCGTATCGAATATCAAGGAAAAGTCTTCTGTACCGCTTATGATACTGAATCTTACAACAATGTTTTTATCACTGATCCACAAGATCCTGACTATGATCAAGAAATGGCAGAAGAAGGTGACTTGGTTGCATCTGAACAAAATGCTATGATTGAAGAGTTCTATCAGGGTGCTGATTTTCTGGTTCATGACAGTCAATTTACACAAGAAGAATACGAACAAAAATATATTGGCTGGGGACATTGTCATCTTGAATATGTCTGTCAGGCCATTCAACGTCAACACGTAAAAAAAGTCGCTTTTTTTCATCATGATCCGCTACGCACAGATGAGCAACTTGATGAAATGACTACAAAATACTGTACAACAGAATATTGTGGTCAAACAAAGTCTTTTTTTGCAAAAGAAGGTATGGTTATTGAATTATGATAAAAACATATTCAGAAGATTTATTTGATGAGTTAAAGTTACTCTCTAAGTTTCCAGAAGAATCTCATATAGAAGGGCTTAAAATTCATCATGATGCGGATGAAATATTAATTAAATCAGCGCAATCATTGTTTGATAAAGGCATGGTCAGTCAAACCGATGGTGGCTACTTAACTGATAGTGGCCGTGAGATGGTTGAACATCTACACACTGTTCTTGATACTTTAGAACAAAAATAGATCAATATAAGCCACTCTTTTCAGATATTTTCTCTATTAGATAGACGACTATATTTTATATGCACACTATAGTGTAAATACCTGTAAGTCTCTAAGAGAATTGTATCTGAAAATTTATAAATATAAGATCGAATTTATTTTAAATGAACTTTAATTTAATATGGATAAAATTAAAAACATTCAATCTTTACGTGGAATAGCGGTATTACTGGTTGTTTTATTTCATTTGCTGAATATAGAGCAAAAATATGGAGGCTCAGAGCATATATTACCCAATTTTTTTCAATTTGGGATGTTTGGTGTTGATTTATTTTTTGTCATCAGTGGTTTTGTAATGGTTGCTATCACTCGTGGAAAATTTCAAGTATTTAATGAATCATTAAAGTTCCTTTACCACAGAATTGCTAGAATTTATCCTCTTTATTGGATATATACCAGTCTTTTGTTCATTGTCTTTTTTTTACAACCCATGTTAATCAATAATGCTCAAGGCAATCAAGTTGATATTTTATCTTCTTTTTTACTGATCCCATCGCACATTCTCCCTTTAGTTGTCGTAGGTTGGAGCTTAATTCATGAAATGTACTTCTATATCATATTTTTTCTTATTCTTTTATTAATACCAGAAAAATATTTAAGATATATGCTGTTAATATGGGGATTTTTTGTACTTATTATGAATAATTATTGGATTTCCAACAATCCTATCATACAAGTCATTTCTCATCCTTTAACGTTTGAGTTTCTTGGAGGCTGTTTTATTGCCATTTTTTATTTTCAAAAAGAAGTTCATATTAGTAATAAAATATTATTAATACTCACCCTATTCAGTATTACAGTATCTCTATTGAGTTTTTTATATTATCAAAAAATGACAGCCTCTATTATTCCATTGGGATGGTGGAGAATTATTATTTTTGGGCTTCCTGCTCTATTACTTGTATACTGTGCCATTATTGCAGAAAAAAATGGATATATTATTCATTCATCATTACTTCTAATAGGTAATGCTTCTTATTCTATCTATTTATCGCATGTATTAACATTAAGTGTTTTTGGACGAATATGGTCTTTATTTTCTATTGACTCTATTATTGATAATATCATTATTATTCCAATACTTATTATACTTGTTCTTGGTGTTGGTTTTCTAAGCTATTTAATACTTGAAAAACCATTATTTAGGCTAAGTCGTCATATTATTCAATAGCATTACACAGGTATTGCCATAACCTCTTCAAAGGCTAATAAGCGATTATTTTTATCAATACAAATCAATTCAATAATTCCTGTAATGGCAGGTTTAGTGGCATTTTCTTTCCAAATATCTTGAGTCAATATGGCACGATAAGGGCTATCCATTTTAAAGGTAGTACGCACATCCAAGCGATCACCAAAAATAGCGGAATTGGTATATTTGACATTAACCGAATAAACCGCAAAACCAATTTGTTGTTCTTCCCAGAGTTTAATCAGCAAATCAACGCCCAAGACTTCTTCTCTGGCACGCTCCATATATTTAAGATAATTGGCATAATAAACAACCCCTGAGTGATCGGTATCTTCATAATAGACTTGTACAGGAAAATGGTATTGTTTCATCTAAAATAATCCTTCACGACTGATTAAAATTTGATTTTATAAAGGCTAAGTTCCAAAAATAGTCTTTTACTGCTGCATCAGTAAAATTATGTTCCATAAATTCTCTATTTTGCTGATTTAATAAGTCAGTTTCTAAAGTATCCAGTGCTGACATTTTTAACATTAATTGAGATAAGGCGTGATCATCACCCACATCAAAGAGCCATTGCTGATCGGTAATAATTTCTTTTGCCCCACCCACATTAGTGGATATAACAGGCACATCCGCCATAATTGCTTCTAATAAAACCATACCAAATGGCTCATAATCAGAACTTAAAATAAAATTATCAAAGGCACGATAATAGTTGACGGCATTGACAACATTACCTGTAAAAATTACTTGTTCTGTTAATTTTAATTGTTTAACCTGCTGTTTTAACTCCGCTTCAAGTCTTCCCTTTCCCATAATCATTAAAATTGCATGAGGTAATTGTTGTGCGACTGTTGCAAACGCATTGATCAAGGTTTTTTGATCCTTATCAGGGTGCAAACGACCCACATTAGCAAAAACATATTGATCATCTGTAAGACCTAAAAAACGCCTTGCCTCTGCACGAGAAAGCTGATCAGTCGTGACTTGTTCAATATTAATGCGATTGTATAAGGTTTGAATCTGTTCTTGTGGATAATGGGGTAAATAATGCCGAATATCATCGCGAATGGCATTAGAAACTCCCAGTAAATAGAGATTTTTTGTATGATGATTGACAAACCAACGACGCATAAAACGAAGATAATTACCATA
>JAGLFC010000030.1 GCA_023144715.1 Gammaproteobacteria bacterium
AAGTGACCTGCGGTATTAATTAAATGTTCAGTCAAAGCCCCTTGACCTGGGCCAATTTCAACAATATGTTGTTGTGAATTTGCCCCGATAGAAGTAATAATACGTTCAATAACATTGGCATCATGCAGAAAGTTTTGTCCAAAACGTTTCCTTGCTTTGTGATTGAATTCTTTATTCATATAATGTTCTTCTGTAGTTATTTCATAGGTGAGAATGAAGATTAAGTATATCATTAAAAGAGAATACTTGTTTTTAGTGATTATATTATTTAATATTATGTGCATAGCAGGGCATGATTGATTACAATTGTATGTAAAAATGTCTATCATAATAAAAACGTCTGTAAAAAAGTTGAGTCCATTAATGAAAGAAGATTTTGCAAATATTATTTCCTCAGTTGGTGAAGACCTAGAGAGAGATGGTTTAAAAAATACGCCTGAACGAGCGGCTAAAGCGTTTAAATTTTTAACCCGAGGCTATCATCAAAACCTTGATGAAGTGGTCAATAATGCTATTTTTGAGTCTGATAATGATGAAATGGTATTGGTGAAAGATATTGAGGTGTATTCTTTATGCGAACATCACTTATTGCCTTTTATTGGCAAGTGTCATGTGGCTTATTTGCCTCAAGGAAAAGTGATTGGTTTATCTAAAATTGCTCGTATTGTTGACATGTATGCACGTCGTTTGCAAATTCAAGAAAATATGACCAAGCAAATTGCAGAAACGATTATGGAAGTCACAGGAGCTAAAGGAGTCGGTGTGGTTTTAGAAGCCAAACATTTATGTATGATGATGCGTGGTGTCGAAAAACAAAATTCGATGATGACGACATCAATGATGTTGGGTACATTCCGTGATGGTAGTTCTACCCGTTCTGAGTTTTTAAGTTTAATTCGTTAAATTTAGGTAATCATTATGTCAGAGCAAAATGATAGTGTTCAAGTGGCCACAATTTATATTAAAAATTTGCGCCTAAGAACATTTATTGGTTTTAATCAGGAAGAAAAAACTAAAAAACAAGATGTTATTATTAATATTCAATTACGTTATGATGCTTCAGTTGCGATAAAAAGTGATTCTGTTGAAGATGCGTGTAATTATAAAACGTTAACTAAAAAAATCATTGGCTTAGTTGAAGAACAGCCCTTTGATTTATTAGAAAAAATGGCAGGGGATATTATTGCGTTAATAGCACCTTTTGAAAAAGTATTATGGGCATCTGTCGAAATAGATAAGCCTCACGCATTACGTTTTTCAGATTCGGTATCTGTTCAAATGGAATACTTTCAACGTTAGGGAATGAAAAGATTAAAAGCTACGTTCAATCGAAAAATTTGCCAGAGTGATCATCGCTTCTTTATACTCTGAATCAGGGATATAGGCTAATTGTGTAATGGCTTGCTGTGCCTCTTGTTTGGCAATATTTCGCGTATAGTCTAATGCACCTGTAGTTTCAATGGCTTGAGTGATCGCTTCAATTTCGTCCAAACCACCTTGTTCTATTGCATTTTTAATTAAGTGTGCCTGTGTGTCAGAGCCATGAGCCATTGCATAAATAAGCGGTAAAGTGGGCTTGCCTTCTGCTAAATCATCACCCACATTTTTACCCATTTCTTCACTATTAGCACTATAGTCCAATACATCATCAATGAGTTGAAATGCAGTCCCTAAATGCATACCAAATTTTGCCATTGCTTGTTTAGTGGCTTTATCCTGATGTGCGACCACGGCACCTAACTGAGAGGCAGATTCAAATAATTTAGCGGTTTTATAATGAATCACTTCAATATAACGAGCTTCAGTGGTTGAGGCATCATTACAATTAAGCAATTGCAAAACCTCACCTTCAGCAATGGTATTGGTGGAATGTGAAAGAATTTCCATCACGTCCATGCTCCCCACACCGACCATCATTTCAAAGGCTCGCGAATAAAGAAAATCACCGACAAGTACACTGGCGGCATTGCCCCAAAGTTCATTGGCGGTATCTTTACCGCGACGTAGCTCGGATTCATCAACCACATCATCATGCAAAAGAGTAGCGGTATGAATAAATTCAACGACAGCGGCTAATGTCACTTTATGTTTGGCTGTATCAAGATTATTTTGTGCAAACGCATTGGCACTGAGCAATACTAATATAGGGCGAAGTCGTTTACCCCCACTATTAATAATGTACTGACTTATCTGATTGATTAACACGACTTCAGAATGAAGGCTGGTTTTAATCAATTGATTGACCTGATCCATATCACCTTTAATCAGTGTAAAAACATCTTCTATATTCATTGAGTATAGAAATAATTAACATTGAATAGGGATATAATTAATATTGGTATCATCGCACTCACATAAATTCAGTAAAAAAATTTTATAGATCGTATGTTTACCATCCGAGAGAGTCAAGTATTTAATTATGAAAAAACACTATTTAAACACTTTTAAAAAAATAAGGGGATAAAAAGCAATAGAATTTGACACTTAGTATAAAAATACGCTAAAATCTTTCGTCTTTTATTTTTATATTTCTTTGGGTGTTTGGAGTAAGCGGTATGTACGCAGTAATAAAAACGGGTGGTAAACAGTATAAGGTAAGCGAAGGTCAAACGCTTAAAGTTGAAAAATTAAGTGCTGAAGAAGGTACTAGCATTGATCTGAGTGAAGTATTAATGGTTGCTGATGGTGACGATGTTAAAGTGGGAACGCCTTTTGTTGAAGGGGGTAAAGTAACTGCAACAGTAGCTTCTCATGGTCGTGCAAAAAAAGTGACTATTATTAAATTTAGACGACGTAAGCATCATCGTAAGCAGATGGGTCATCGTCAATCTTATACAGAACTTAAAATTGAAAAAATTAGCGCTTAATGTAAGCGATAGTTTTTACCTTGATTTCTTTTTTAAAAAAATGTTAACAAGGTAATAGCAAAGGATAATAAAATGGCTCATAAAAAAGCAGGTGGTAGTACTAGAAACGGTCGTGATTCTAATGCGAAACGTTTAGGCGTAAAAAGATTTGGTGGTGAAATGGTGGTCGGTGGAAATATTCTGATTCGTCAACGTGGCACTAAAGTTCATCCTGGTTTAAATGTTGGTATTGGTAAAGACGATACTTTATTTGCCAAAGCTGATGGACGTGTTCTTTTTGAAGTAAAAGGTGCAAAAAAACGTAAGTTTGTGAGTGTTGTAGCAGCATAATACCCATTCAGTGAGAGCTGAATTGTAGGGTTTTAATACAAAGCACACAAAAAGGCTCTTCCAGTTTCTGGAGAGCCTTTTTTATTTTCTCTGTCTCTATTTTTCCACTAAAGAAATATAAGGTTAAAAATGAAATTTGTTGATGAAGCGATCATAAAAGTAGAATCTGGTCAGGGTGGCAGAGGTATTGTTAGCTTTCGTCGTGAAAAGTACATTCCCTTTGGTGGTCCTGATGGTGGTGATGGCGGCGATGGTGGTTCAGTTTATCTGCGAGGCAATAATGCTTTAAACACTTTAGCAGATTTTCGTATGATCCATTTTTATAAAGCAAAAAATGGTCAAGCAGGGCAAGGAAAAGAAAAAACAGGTCGTAGCGGTGATGATCTCTATATTGATGTACCCATTGGTACCAGTGTTATTGATAGAGAAACAGAAGAAACACTCGGTGATCTTACTCAAGCGGATCAATTACTTTTAGTGGCACGCGGTGGTTTTCATGGTTTAGGTAATACTCGTTTTAAAAGCAGTGTCAATCGTGC
Organism: Gammaproteobacteria bacterium; assembly: GCA_023144715.1. Lineage (GTDB taxonomy): Bacteria > Pseudomonadota > Gammaproteobacteria > GRL18 > GRL18 > GRL18. The sequence goes on from JAGLFC010000030.1 coordinate 3,737, forward strand.
CCCTAGACAAAGCAGTCTAGGTTCACCCGCAGAACGCCGTGAATTAAAACTGGAGCTTAAAGTCTTAGCTGATGTAGGTTTACTTGGTTTACCTAATGCTGGCAAGTCAACGTTTATTCGTGCTGTTTCTCATGCCAAACCTAAAGTAGCTAATTACCCTTTTACGACCTTAATCCCTAATCTTGGTGTAGTGAGTGTTGTACCACATCGTAGTTTTGTGGTGGCCGATATTCCCGGTGTTATTGAAGGTGCTTCTGAAGGAGCGGGCTTAGGTATTCGTTTTTTAAAACATGTTGCCAGAACAGGACTCTTATTACATTTAATTGATGTAGAGCCTTATGATGGGAGTACACCTGTTGATAGTTTTAAAGCGATTGAGAAAGAATTACAATTATTTAGTGATGAAATGGCAGATACTAAATTAGATTCTCTTATTAAAAAAGAACGTTGGTTAGTGATTAATAAAATGGATTTATTACTTGAAGAAGAGCAACAACAAAAATGTGATGAAATTGTCAAAGATTTAGATTGGCAAGGCCCTGTTTTTCAGATTTCAGCCATCGATAAAACAGGCACAAAAGAATTGTGTTTTGCTATTATGGATTATTTAGAAGCTCAAGAAGGCTTTAAAGGACGCTCTGGTTCTGAATCAGGGTTCGAGCATAATGATCTTGAAGAAAATTATGAGCAAATTACCAGTGGTACTTATGATGCGGTTTCTGGAAAAATAATAAAAGAATAATGTAATAATGAGAATACAACAACGTAACCATTTACCTAAAACTCGCCGTTGGGTCGTTAAAATTGGCAGTGCTTTATTAACCAATGAAGGCAGTGGTTTAGATTATAAAGCCATTAGTTTATGGGTCGAGCAAATGTCTGCCTTAATGACAGGCTCTGCTGATAGCACATACTCTCAAACCGCTATTGAAATTGTCCTTGTTTCTTCAGGAGCTGTAGCGGAGGGCATGAAACGTATGGGTTGGACGACACGCCCTGATTCAGTCGATAAACTTCAGGCAGCGGCTGCAGTTGGTCAAATGGGCTTGGTACAGGCTTATGAATCGCAGTTTCAAAAGCATAATTTACATACGGCACAAATTTTACTCACCCATGATGATCTCTCTAATCGCACTCGTTATCTTAATGCTCGTTCGGTCTTACTGACTTTGATCAATATGGGAACAATCCCTGTAGTGAATGAAAATGATACCGTGGTGACTGAAGAAATTCGTTTTGGTGATAATGATACCTTAGCAGCTTTGGTGGCTAATCTGATTGATGCTGATCTGCTCGTTATACTGACTGATCAGCAAGGTATGTTTGACAGTGATCCTAGACAAAATCCCAATGCTCAATTATTGACTGAGGTGGATGCTCAAAATAGCCAATTAGATGGTATGGCGGGGGATAGTAAAGGTGAATTAGGTCGTGGTGGTATGGCAACCAAGTTAAGAGCTGCTCGTGTGGCGGCTCGCTCTGGGGCTGCGACACTGATCGCTTCTGGACATGAAAAAAATGTCCTGAGTCAAATTTATCAAGGTAAGCAAATTGGTACATTATTAATGGCAAAAGAAGCACCTTTAGTTGCAAAAAAGCAATGGTTGGCAGGGCATTTACAAATGAAGGGGCAGTTATTGCTTGATCAAGGTGCGATTAACGTACTTAAAAGTAAAGGTTCAAGTTTATTAGCCATTGGAGTTAAAGATGTTATTGGACAATTTTCACGCGGTGATATGGTCGCCTGTATTGATGATAATGGAGTAGAGATTGCACGAGGCTTATGTAATTATAATAGCTATGAAACCAATAAAATTAAAGGGTATGGAACAGGGGAAATCGTTAATATTTTAGGTTATGTCGGTGAATCTGAATTGATACACCGAGATAATTTAATAGTACTTTAAAGCATACACTATTTTAGCTTATGTTAAGTAATCACCGTCGCTTGAGTACGTCCTGTAATGGCGTGTAAATCACTTACAGAGAGTGAAATTTTAATTAACTCATTCAATGCTTGCTGAGTGTCCTGATTGAGTTGCTCAGAATTGATTTCATAACGTTCATAATAAATTCTTAATGTTGCACCGCTAGTGCCTGTACCTGATAATCTAAAAATAATACGTGAACCGTTTTCAAAGCCAATACGAACACCTTGCTGTTCGCTAATGCTTTGATCAATCGGGTCGGTATAACAAAAATCATCACTATAACTGACCTTTAAAGTCCCTAATTGTGTGCCA
>JAGLFC010000031.1 GCA_023144715.1 Gammaproteobacteria bacterium
TTATCATAATTATCGCCTAAAAATAACCAGCCTTCTTTACCGACTATGGTATCTTGATGATGGGCTGAAATGCCTAGTTGATAAAGTGCATAATTAATATAGGCTTCTAATCCATCGGTATTGAATAATTGTTCAGTGTCATTAAGGGCGATTATTTTATTATGTGCAATCATATTACTCACAGGTAATAAAGCAATTAATAATAAACTACTGCCTAGCCATATTATAAAAGTGTATTTATTTAATTGCATGATTCAATTCACAATGGATTAAAAATTAAAATATAAAAAGACTGAACTGCTGTGTACAAATAAAGCTGATATACTGACTGCTGTAATCAATACCACTAGTATTAAAGAGTACCATGGTAATAAGAAGTTATTCTCTAATAAACGCTCTTTAATTTGCATACTATTACGACAATAATTAAGGATAAATAAAACACATACAGACAATAATAATATCCATTCAGGTGCTTCTTGTGCAAATACTGTTTGATTAAAATAGGGATATAAATTAATGTGAATCAATGCGGATACTTGATCTAAAAATTGATAACTCAAACTCAAAGAATCAAATTCAAATAGCTTCTTGATCATGACCCATGCTATTTCTATAGATTCTGAGCGAAAAAATATCCAACTGATATTAATAAAAATAAACGTCATACACCAAGCCAACCATGAATAGACTGTAAAGCCATATTGATGCCAAAGATGATAGGTTAATAATGCCAGTGCATGAATCATTCCCCATGCAATAAACGTCCAATTAGCCCCATGCCATAATCCCCCCAAGGTAAAGGTAATCAATATATTTCTAAACATTTTCCATTCACCTAGGCGATTACCTCCTAAAGGAATATATACATAGCTTTTTAACCAACGAGATAAGGTGATATGCCAACGTTGCCAAAATTCTTTAATGTTGGTGGCTTTATAAGGTGAAAAGAAGTTATAGGGCAAATGAATATTAAATAATAAAGCAGCCCCTATTGCCATATCAGTATAGCCCGAAAAATCATAATAAATTTGAAACGTATAGCTCAGACTGGTCGCCCATGCTTGTAACATATTTAAGGTTTCATAGGAGGCATAACCTTGATCAGCCCATATTGCAAAGCTATCAGCAATCACCACTTTTTTAAATAAGCCGATAAAAAAAATAAAACAACCGATGATAATATGCTTCCATTTTAACCATTGTTGATGAGCCTCAAATTGAGGAAGCATTTCTTTGTAATGGACAATAGGGCCTGCAATTAATTGTGGAAAAAAGGTCACAAATAAACAGTAATCAATAAAGCTATCGTGTTTGGGATCAGAGTTGTATTTATCGACTAAATAGGCGATTTGCTGAAAGGTAAAAAAGCTAATGGCTAAGGGTAATATAATATTTAAAGAGGCAATGTGATCACCCATTAACGCATTAATATTTTCAATAAAAAAATTCGTATATTTAAAAAAACCAAGTAAGCTTAAATTAAATATAATCCCTATTATTAAGACTAATTTTTTTGAGTGGTGTTGTTGAGAGGCGTGCATGATTATAAAATAAGCCAAACTATAATTTATAATTATGGAGGCAGTGATTAACATAAGATAATGATAATCCCAGTACGCATAGAAAAATAAAGAAGCAAAGATTAAAAATAGCTTTGCTGAACGGTGGCTTAAAAAGTGATTAAGAATAAAATAAAAAACAACGGTCAGTGGTAAAAATAAGAAAATATAAAGGGGTGAATTAAACAGCATTATTTTATGAGTGTCAGTACTTCTGAAAGTATCTGGCGTACATTATTTAAGCCCCCGTCTAAATTTTTTTCTATCATTTTCATGGTGATTAATTCATCACTTAACCCTGCTGCCCAATTGGCATTCACACAAATAGAGGCATATTCTATATTGAGTTCCCGTGCTAAAGCCGCTTCTGGCATAGCCGTCATACCCACAATATCACAACCATCTCGTTTAAGGCGTTGAATTTCTGCGGCACTTTCTAATCTAGGGCCTTCCGTCACAGCATAAGTTGCTCCTTGAATTATATCAATCTGCTGTTGTTTGGCGATGCTGGCAATAATATCGGTTAATTTTTTGCTATAAGGGTAAGAAAAATCAATATGAGTGACTGCATTGAGATTATCTTCAAAAAAAGTATTAATACGGCTATGGGTATAATCAATAATCTGATCGGGTAAGACCAAACTGCCCGGCATCATATCCTCACGTATACCGCCTACGGCATTCACGGCAATAATGTGAGTGACACCAAGATGCTCTAAAGCAGCTAAATTAGCACGATAATTGACCTTATGAGGGGGAATGTTATGCTTGACACCATGACGAGCTAAAAAAACAATGTCAGCCTTATTATGGGTGTTTTCAATAGTACCTATACTTAAAGGTGAAGAAGGTTTTCCATAGAGTGTGACTAAATGTTCATCACGAATATTTTTTAGATTGTTTAATGCAGTTAAACCTGTACCGCCAATAATCGCGGTGAGTTGTTTTTTATGAGACATCTTATAAATCCTTGACCGCAAATATTCCAGGGGCATTACGCAGTAAACCTTTGTAATCTAAACCCAAACCAAACACATAGCGATCAGGAATGTCTAAGGCAATAAAGTCAGCTGAAGTGCCTTTTTTTCGATTATGTATTTTATTAACCAGTACTGCACTATACACTTTTTGAGCACCTTTTTGTTCACAATATATTTTAATTGATTCTAAAGTAATACCTTCATCATGAATATCATCCACCAATAAAATAGTCCTATCTTGTAGAGAAAGTTGAGGTTCTACTAACCACCGCATGTCACCGCCGTGGATTTTATCACGATAGCGTGTGGCATGGACATAATCCAATTGTAAGGGGAAATCCAGTTCGGGTACTAATAGCCCCATTGGAATCATACCGCCATTCATAATACCAATGACAATAGGCTGAGTGTTAGCAATTTCTGCGGTAATATTTTGTGCTAAAGTGACGACAGCAGAGTGCATTTCTTCTTGAGTAATTAGGCACTCAGCCTCTGCTCTAATTTTACGGCTTTCGATAAATAATTCTTGAAGTCTTTGCATCATGTTATATTCAATATCCGTTTAATAAGTAAAAGTCACGGTATTATCATCCATTGCTTCTGAGATAAGATAAGCACCGCCAATAGTATCGGTAATTTCGGGTATCAAATCATTGCCCCAGAGTTCTAGTGTGGGTGTACAGACCTTAAATTTAACCCCAGCAGCATAGGCTTCTTTAATATAATCATAGACCGTTTGCTTGCCATCAGGTTTGATATTCAAATTTTCTGCCACACCCCGCACCGCTAATTCTCCTGAGCGTCCTGTAAGAATGACTTCTACTTCATATTCCATTGCTGCCGCAACAGTTGCCTGAAAAAAGGGAGCACCTAATTCAGAACCATTGGTAGGATCGGTATTGACCATTACAATTAATAATTTATCAGCCATGATTGCCTCTTTGCTTGTGAGTGGTGTTTGTATTGCTTACATAATCAGTAGGATCTAATAAATCAGGCGATGGATCATGGGTATAGTGAGCTAATAATGTTTTAGCGTCTTGCCAACGTGATTGTTTGATTAATTCCGTACGATTATAAAAGGGTTTATGATGTAGGTGTGCTAAACGTAAACTTGATGCTGGATTATTATAGCCACTCAAGTTTTTGACAACATCCCAAGCCGCAGGTCGATTATTGCACACTAAAATCATATCACAACCTGCATCCAGCGATATTTTAGCACGTTGACTATAATTTCCAGCAACAACCGCACCTTCCATACTTAAATCATCACTAAAAATAGCACCTTGAAAGTGCATTTTTTCACGTAATATTTTTTTCATCCAAATACTGGAAAAACCTGCTGGCTGATGATCAATTTTTGGATAAATAACATGTGCCATCATGAGTGCATTGAGGCCTGCTTCAATCATAAATTGAAAAGGCTTGAGATCATCCATTTCAATTTCTTGCAAAGGACGTTCATCTATGGGCATAGCAATATGTGAATCAGCTGCAATAGAGCCATGTCCAGGAAAATGTTTTCCTGTGGCTTGCATACCTGCTTCAGCCATTCCAACAATAAATGCTTGAGCTATTTTTCCAACCACAAAAGGATCAGGGTGAAAAGCACGATCACCAATAACAGCACTAATACCCTTATCAATATCCAATACGGGTGCAAAACTAATATCCACTCCTGTTGAACACACTTCACTGGCCATTAACCAACCACATTGTTGAGCCAATGCTAACGATTTTTTATGATCAGAATTATAAATTTCACCAAAACGGCGCATAGCAGGTAGGAGTGTAAAACCATCTTTAAAACGTTGTACACGTCCTCCTTCTTGATCCACAGCCACTAATAGTTTTGGTGTTTTAATGGCTTGAATAGCTTGTACCAATTGTTCTAATTGTGCTAAAGAGTGATAATTTCGACTAAACAGGATGATGCCACCCACTAATGGATCAGAGAGTAAAAGACGATCATCCGCGGTTAATTCTTGACCCGCAATATCGACCATAACAGGACCTAATGTCATTGTTTATTTTTCGCCTCTTGTTCTTTCTTAATGTAAGAAAATAAATGATTGCAATTTGCACGCTTATTTTGCAATCTGCTTTTATTTTATTATAGACAACACTATATATCAAAATTATCTTATTGAATAACAACAAAAATATTTATTGGCATGATTGGTGCATTGTTTATCATTGAAAGCGTTTAAAAAACGTTTATTTAATCAATATAAATATTTAAGGAAGCAATAATGCAACGTAGACATTTCCTAAAAAACACAATAGCAACTGGTACTGTTGCTATGGCCGCGGCAAGTGGTTTATTAGTACCTGTTCAAGTACTTGCTTGGAATAAAGAAGCATTTGATGCAAAAGATGTTGCTTCAGCAATGAAAGGTGCTGTAGGTACTGATAGTGCTGAAGTCAGTGATAAAATCAAAATTAAAGCCCCTGATATTGCAGAAAATGGTGCCGTTGTTCCTGTAACAATTAGTTCTACACTAAAAGATGTGACATCTATTACCATTATTTCAGAAAAGAATGGTACTCCTTTAATTGCTAAATTTAATTTGCATGGTGCTGAAGCCTTTGTTTCTACTCGTATTAAAATGGGTAAAACATCTAATATTATTGCTGTGTGTGAGTCTGGTGGTAAATTTTATAAAACACATAAAGAAGTTAAAGTCACCATCGGCGGTTGTGGCGGATAGAGCGAGCGTTTCATCATTTAAGTGTATAAAAATCTAAATTTATAGTAGGTAAAAATAATGGCTAAAAAGTCAATGAAAGTTCGTGCTAAAGCAAAAAATGGCATCGTAACAGTAAAAGCATTAATCAGTCACCCAATGGAAACAGGTTTACGTAAAGATAAAAAGACAGGTGAAATTCTTCCTGCTCTATTTATTGAAGAAGTCAGTTGTGAACATAATGGTAAGCTTGTTATGCAAGCAGAATGGGGTGTTGCAGTGTCTAAAAATCCTTATTTATCATTCAAATTTGCGGGTGCGTCAGGTGATGCCGTTAAGCTTTCTTGGAAAGATAATACAGGCAAGGGTGATTCATTGGAAACTAAAGTTAAGTAACTAAAATTAAGCTCTCTATTATTTACTTATTTTAGCTTCACCATAAAAAGGCGTAATAAATGTTATATTTATTGTGCCTTTTCTATTTTAATTTACAAATTCAGAACTTGAAGAAGCATGGCTCTGGGTAAAAGA